>WFVQ01000210.1 GCA_015491585.1 Deltaproteobacteria bacterium | reverse complement strand
TTCAATTGTTCTGCCCATATGAACGGCAGTTGTGGCCGATGGTGCAAGGCTGTGGAAAGCGGGAGGGCGTGTCCGCCGGGATGATCCCTGTTCGTTGGCTTTATGGGCCGTGGACACGCCGTTGTCCACGGCCTTTTTTATTGTTAGGAGAACCCCAGGGTTGGCGAGATGATCAAACCAGGTATCGAAACGGTAAAAGATTTGGCGGAAAACGGCCACAATCTCATTCCAGTATGGAAAGAGATGGCCATAGACCTTGACACACCGGTCTCCTTGTTCGCGAAGATCGGCAAGGGAAACTACTCGTTTCTCCTCGAGAGCCTGGAGGGAGGGGAAAGGTGGGGCCGCTACAGCTTCATCGGCCTGAGGCCGCTCGTGGTGTTCAAGTCCAAAGGGACTGAGGTCACGGTTGAGAGGCGTGGAGAGGCCCGCGTCCAAGAAGTCGAGGATCCGCTGGAGTCGTTGAAGGAGTTGATAGGCGGCTTCAAGGTCCCTGACCTCGCAGAACTTCCCAGGTTCGCAGGAGGGGCTGTAGGGTACCTCTCCTACGACATGGTGCGGTTCATGGAAAGGCTGCCCTCCTCTCTTCCCGACCGGCAGGGATTCCATGACGCCGTCTTCATGGTCCCGGAGCTGCTATTGGTCCACGACAATCTCAGACAGTCTCTCTACATCATCGCCTGGATAGAGCCAGAAGCCTCCGGCTCTGCCGAAGAGGGTTACACCAATGCAGTCAAGTTAATTGAGTCCGTGGCACACAAAATACGCCAGGGGCTCTCCTATCCGGTCATTGACCTCCATTCCGCCAGCCCCACGGTGCTTACCCCTGAGGTCGATGAGGAGCGGTTCCACTCAATGGTGGAAAAGGCCAAGGAGTACATCAGGGCCGGCGACATCATCCAAGTGGTGCTGTCTCAGCGGTTCTCAGGTAGGAACGAGATCCCGCCGTTCACCCTGTACAGATCTCTCAGACGCATTAATCCATCACCTTATCTTTACTACTTAACTCTCGATGATGAGGTGCTTATAGGTTCGTCACCAGAGATACTCGTGCGCCTCACTGGCAGGGAGATATACTTGAGGCCCATCGCTGGCACGAGGCCCAGGGGCAGAACAGAGGAAGAGGACCGGAGATTGAGGGAAGAGTTGCTCGCCGATCCTAAGGAACGTGCCGAGCACCTAATGCTGGTGGATCTTGGCCGAAACGATGTGGGTCGTGTCGCTGAATTAGGCTCTGTCGTAGTGGAAGATTTGATGACCATAGAGAACTACTCCCACGTCATGCACATCGTATCCGGCGTCAAGGGGACCCTTGCCAGGGGAAAGGACATGTTCGACGTGATAAGGGCGGTCTTTCCTGCTGGCACGGTCTCAGGGGCTCCCAAGATCCGGGCTATGGAGATAATAGAGGAACTGGAGCACGCCAGAAGGGGCCCTTATGCCGGGGCCGTTGGCTATCTGGGTTTCTCTAACAACATGGATCTCGCCATCACCATACGCACTCTCTGCCAGAAGGGCGACGAGCTCTCTCTTCAGGCCGGCGCCGGGATCGTGGCAGACTCAGATCCCGAGAGGGAGTGGCAGGAGACCATCAACAAGGGCAAGGCCATGATGAAGGCCGTGGAGATGGCCAGGAACATATTCTGAGGAGGGGCTTGGCAGGATCATGCTCATCGTCATAGACAACTACGACTCTTTCACCTATAACCTCGTCCAGGCGTTGGGCTCCCTGGGGGCAGAGATGCAGGTCTTCAGGAACGATGAGACCACGGTGGAACGCATAGAGGAGATGTCGCCGTCGCGCCTCCTCATCTCTCCTGGCCCTTGCACCCCCCAGGAGGCAGGGATCTCGGTGGAGGCCATCAGGCGGTTCGCGGGCAAGATTCCCATTTTGGGCGTATGTCTGGGGCACCAGTCCATCGGGGCGGCCTTTGGCGCAAAGATCGTGAGGGCCCAGAGGCTCATGCACGGCAAGACCTCCATGATCACCCACGACGGCAAGGGAGTCTATTCCGGTCTTCCCAACCCCTTCGAGGCCATGCGCTACCACTCCCTGCTCGTGGACGAGGATACCCTTCCGGACGGATTCGTCGTGACATCCCGTTCGGAATTCGGCGAACTAATGGGCATAAGGCACCGTTCCATGCCCATTGAGGGGGTGCAGTTCCATCCTGAATCGATCATGACTCCTGATGGGGTGAAATTGCTGAAGAACTTCCTGGAGATGTAACCGTGGAGATCAGAGAGATACTGGAAAGGCTGGCGCAGGGAAAGGACCTGAACCGCGGCGAGATGGAGTGGATAATGGGCCGGATCATGTCCGGCGAGGTCACCGGCGCCCAGACAGGGGCCGTTCTCATGGGGCTCAGGCAGAAGGGCGAGACAGTGGAGGAGATAGCCGCTGCCGCTTCGGTCATGAGGGAGAACGCGGTAAAGATCCCCTACTCTCCTCCGCAAGGGACTCCCCTTCTGGACACCTGCGGCACAGGGGGCGACGGCACCGGCACCTTCAACGTCTCCACTGCAACCGCATTCGTTGCGGCTGCTGCCGGGATCAAGGTGGCAAAGCACGGAAACCGTTCCATTTCCAGCCGTTCGGGCAGCGCTGACTGTCTCGAGGCCTTGGGAGTCTCTCTCTCACTCTCGCCTCGGCAGGTCGCCCAGTGCATCGAAGAGGTCGGCATCGGCTTTCTGTTCGCCCCGTCCCTCCATCCTGCCATGAAGCATGCCATAGGCCCAAGGCGTGAACTGGGGATTAGGACCATATTCAACGTATTAGGGCCGCTGACAAATCCCGCATCTGCATCGGTCCAGCTCATGGGGGTCTATTCCCCTGCCCTGACCAGGCCGCTGGCCGAGGTCCTGGGATTGCTGGGGTTGGAGCGGGGATGGGTAGTCCACGGTCATGGTGGCATGGACGAACTCAGCCTCACTGGCCCTTCTACGGTGGCATCGCTGGAGGAAGGCCGCGTTGAAGAGCTGGAGGTGACGCCAGAGGAGGCCGGGTTGAAGCCGTGCGCGCCATCGGATCTGCGAGGCGGGACCGCTGATGAGAACGCCGAGATCATCAGGAAGATGTTCAAGGGCGAGACAGGACCCAAGACCGACATGGTCGCGCTGAACAGCGGGGCTGCCCTCTATCTCTGTGGCAGGGCCGGATCGCTGAAGGAGGGGGTGGAGGCAGCCTTGGAGATCATGGCCAGCGGCAGGGCCTTGGAGTGCCTGGAGAATCTAATGGAGATCACCAGCCGCCTGGCCAGGGAGCATGACCATGACCATTCTTGACCGCATCCTGGAGGAGAAGAACGCCGAGGTGGAGCGGCTCAAGGCCAGCGGATTCAACCTGCCTGGCATAGCCCCCTCCCCGCCCAGGGGATTCCGGTCTGCTCTGCTGGCCTGGGACGGTGTGGCGGTCATAGCCGAGGCCAAGAAGGCCTCTCCTTCCAAGGGCCTCATCTGTCCAGACTTCGATCCTGCGGCCCTTGCCCGCAGGTACGAGGAGGAGGGGGCCGCCGCCATCTCAGTCCTCACCGATGTCCAGTTCTTCCAGGGCTCCCTGGAGTATCTTGTCCAGGCGAGGGAGGCCGCTTCCCTCCCTGTGCTTAGAAAGGATTTCATCATTGACCACGTCCAGGTCGAAGAGGCCAAGGCGTGGGGCGCAGACGCCATACTCCTGATCGTGGCGGCCTTGGACCCATCCCTGCTGGTGGAACTCTACCTCCATGCAAAGGAGCTGGGCATGGACTGCCTAGTAGAGGTACACACCACCGACGAGGCGGAAGCCGCTCTCAAGGCGGAAGTGGATCTCATTGGCGTGAACAACCGCAATCTCAAGACCTTCGATGTGGATCTCGGCACCACCTACGCCGTGATGGAGGTGATCCAGGGCACGGTGCCGGTGGTAAGCGAGAGCGGCATCCACTCCTGTGACCAGATGAAGGCCCTTCGGGATGCTGGGGTATGCGCCGCGCTCATAGGGGAATCGGTGGTGAGCGGCAGGACCTCGCTGCGGGAACTGGTGGAGTGCGGGAGATGAGGCCGAGGATCAAGATATGCGGCATAACCAGAAAGGAGGATGCCCTGGCCATAGCGTCTATGGGCGTGGACGCCCTCGGGTTCATCTTCGTGGAGAAGAGCCCCAGGCATGTCCCTCCTGACCAGGCGGCGGAGATCGTCGCCTCCCTGCCTCCCTTCGTCACCACCGTGGGCGTATTTGTGAATCCCAGCGCGGAGTTGGTAAACGAGGTCGCCGGGGCATGCCGTCTCGATCTCGTGCAGTTACATGGCGAAGAGCCTCCCACCCTCTGCTCCTCTATCTATCGGCGCTGCATGAAGGCCATCAGGGTGCGGGACGCATCGGATCTGGCCATGATAGATAAGTACCGCGGATTGGTCTCCGGCTTCCTTCTCGATACCTGGTCCCGGGAGGCCCACGGCGGCACAGGAAAGACCTTCGACTGGCGGCTGGCCGCAGAGGCCGTACAGATGGCCGATGCCCCTGTGGTGCTGGCTGGCGGGTTGAATCCGGCCAACGTGGTTGAGGCCGTGAAACAGGTGCGGCCCTGGGGAGTGGACCTCAACTCCGGGGTGGAAAAGGCCCCTGGGATCAAGGACGCCACTCTGGTGAAGGAGGCCATTGACAGGTTGGAGAGGATCATTTTCTGAACGGAGTTTGGATATGAGCAGAAAGAACTGGCCAGACAGGCAAGGACACTTTGGAATGTTCGGCGGCCGTTACGTCCCGGAGACGTTGATGCCAGCCCTGTTTGAACTCACGGAGGCCTATACCCAGGCCAAGCGCGACCCGTCGTTCAAACAGGAGCTCTCCGCCATCCTCAAAGACTATGTGGGCCGTCCCACGCCCCTCTACGAGGCCAAGCGGCTGGGGGAGGCCCTGGGAGGCATCAGGGTATTCCTCAAGAGGGAGGATCTGACCCACACCGGGGCCCACAAGATCAACAATACCATCGGGCAGGTGCTCCTGGCCAAACGCATGGGAAAACGGAGGATAATAGCAGAGACCGGGGCGGGACAGCACGGTGTGGCCACGGCCACGGCGGCGGCCCTGTTCGGGCTGGAGTGCGCGGTCTACATGGGAAGAAAGGACACGGTGAGGCAGGCCATGAACGTCTTCAGGATGGAGCTCACCGGCGCCAAGGTGATCCCTGTGGATTCCGGGACCCAGACCCTCAAGGACGCCATAAACGAGGCCATCCGGGATTGGGTCACCAATGTTAGGGATACGCACTACATCATCGGTTCTGTTGTTGGGCCCCACCCCTATCCCCTGATGGTCAGGGACTTCCAGAGTGTTATCGGCAGGGAGGCCAGAACCCAGGTTAAGCGGGCCACGGGCAGGCTCCCCGACGTGGTCATCGCATGTGTGGGCGGAGGCTCCAATGCAATGGGGATCTTCTATCCCTTCGTCAAGGACGGGGGAGTGGCCATGTACGGTGTGGAGGCCGCGGGCCACGGGCTTGATACGGATCACCACAGCGCGACCCTGACCTGCGGCACTCCAGGAGTGCTCCATGGCACCATGAGCTACCTGCTACAAGACAGATGGGGACAGATCAAGGGGGCGCACTCCGTCGCCCCTGGACTCGACTACCCAGGTGTAGGTCCGGAGCACAGTTTCCTCAAGGACACAGGACGCGTCGAGTACGTTGCGGTGGACGACGGCGAGGCCCTGGACGGATTCAGGCTCCTCTCTGAAACCGAAGGAATCATTCCCGCCCTGGAGAGCTCCCATGCAGTGGCCTATTTGAAAAAACTTGCGCCATCCCTGGATAAAGGAAGCATAGTGGTGCTGAACCTGTCCGGCCGCGGCGACAAAGACGTGGAAACAGTGTCGAAAATTTTCGATTCATAGGAGAGTTAAATGAAACGTATAAAGGATATGTTCAAAAAGAGGCAGCGAGCGGGCCAGGCCGCGCTCATACCATTTGTCACCTGCGGCGATCCTGATCTGGAGACCACCGTCGAACTGGTGTTGATCATGGAGGAGAGCGGCGCAGACTTGGTGGAACTGGGGCTTCCCTTCTCCGATCCCCTGGCCGACGGGCCCACCATACAGGCGGCTAGCCAGAGGGCCCTGGAAAACGGAATGAACACGGATAGGTTCCTTGAGGCCGTGGAAGCCATAAGGAGGCGGAGCAGAATACCGCTGGTGCTCATGGGATATTACAACAACATTCTCCAGTACGGCCTGGAACGGTTCGCCAAGGCGGCTTCCCAGGTGGGTATAGACGGCACCATCATACCGGACCTTCCGCTGGAAGAGGCCACGGAATGGAGAAGGGTTGCCTCGGCGCATGGAATCGCCAACATCCTGTTGACCGCTCCCACCACCCCCCCGGAGAGGGCCTCCAGGATCGCCCGCGCCAGCAGAGGATTTCTCTACCATGTCTCTGTAACCGGCATCACTGGAGCGAGGACGGAGCTTCCCAAGGAGGTCACAGGCTCCATCGCCGCCCTCAAGGAGACTAGTCCTGTGCCGGTGTGTGTAGGCTTCGGCGTTGCCACTCCAGAACAGGTATCCATGCTGTCCCAAGTGGCGGACGGCGTGATAGTGGGAAGCGCCCTGGTCAAAAGAATCGAGGCTGGAATCGGCTCAGGTAAAAAGGCTATAGTATCTGAAGTCGCTAAATTCGTATCCGCCTTGAAGGAAGGCGTCTCCAGAGCATGATGGGATACTGACCATATTGGGGAGAAAAGGGGGCGGTACGCCGCATGGGCAGGGCATCCCTCCGATCGCCCCAGGACCGCATGCTGGATAACGATGATTATCTCCTCCTTTTCTTCCTGTACGACCGCTTTTTTCTCTTCTTTTGCTTGAACTTGAACAACTTCTCCGTGTCGTAAGGGGAATCGAAGTCGTATACCCTGCCTTGGTACACTATGTTTATCTCGCAGTCGTCCTCGAAGGAATAGGTGAAGGGCACAGGCGGATTCTCCCCGCCACACCGTAGTTCATAGCGTTTGCCCTCCAGCTCTACTATCGCTGTCTTGCCACCGTCAGCATAGGTGACATCGGGGCCGGGCTCACTGCCGCCACATCCTGGTACGAGAAGCAATATCGGAAACAGCAATATTCTCACCGGAACCGCCAGTCTCATCGCAAACACCTCCAATCTTTTTCGCCGAGCAGCGCAATTTCTTAGCACATGTGGTGCTTCGGGTCTATATCATCCGGCGTGGAACAATCTCAGGAGGTTCTCATTCACTGCCGCCCCAGTCTCTCCGTTCACCAGATCGGCTCCCAGGCGCGAAAAGGAAAGAAAGACCAGCTCCACTGAACGTTTCCTGAACCTGAGCCTTGGAAGAAGGGGAACCACCTCCTCCCTCGCGGCCGCGATGAAGGCGATGAGCGACTTCAGGCACTGAAACGCCTCGTGGGAACCGAGGGTGGGATGTTGAAGCCCCGGAGAGAACTCCATCTCTCCGTTTCCAGGGGCCATCTTCCCCTGGGCCAGCGTGACTGTTGCGGCCAGCCTGAGAAAAGTCTTGGGTTTCACTTGAAATGCCGGGGTCCAGAGGAAGAAAGGCATATGCTCCATATCCCGGAGCACCACAATGGGATGGCGGATAAGCCGCAAGAAGTCGGCGAAGGACTCGACTACTCCGCTATCCTCCCTGATACCTATCCTCCAGAAAGGGAGGAGGCGGTCTCCCTCCCCTGCCCTGCCATACACCACGGCCTGAACCCTGGTGAATCCCCTTGCAGACGAACACCACGAGCTGCCGCAATTGCGGCAGAACTGTACGACGCTCCGGCCGGAACCTTCAAGGTCCCAGCCGCACGCAGGACATATGGCCGGTCTAAAGGTGAGCCACCCGCTGTCCCTGCCATCCACTGCGCCTATAGAATCCAGCAGGTCTGGCTGCGCTGAGAGGGACTCGTCTGTCACCGCATCGCGGATCTTGCCCTCTTTGGCCCGCAACGGGAGATAGACCAGGCTCACGGACTCTCCGATGAAGCTCCTGTGATAGACCTTTCCGCCCGGGGAAGGGCCGACCCTGACCACTGCCTCGAGTATCCTGGAGGCCTTCACACCCGGCCTCACCACGGAGGAGGAGGCATCAAAAGGAGTGAATGAGAGAGGCATGGCCTGGGGCCGCATGCCGAGGGAAGGGGGAAGCCCCGATGCTTCCAGGCCCAGCCTGGTTACATCCACCACTCCATGTTTCACCCCGTTGGTATCGCATGAGAAAACGGTCCCCCTGAACCTGAAGTACGGGACATAGAATACGGGGCCGCGCCGCTCCCCCACGCCTTGTCTGACAGGCAGGAAAAACCTGAAGCAGCCACGGGGTATGACCAGGTTCTTCACACCGCAGAAGCCGCACTGGATCATCCGCGATGTCTCATGCAACTCCACCTGCCCGCCGCACTGGGGACATGCATGAGTGGCGCTCAGCCTCATGGATCATCTCAGCTTCAGGCCGCACTGGTTGCAAAACAGAGAGCCTGGCAGGTTCTCTGCCCTGCAAGAGGGACAGATGGCCGGCGCAGGTGCCTCTCCTACAGGACGGCCGCACCTTGGGCAGAACTTGGCGTTAGGAGGAAGATTCTTGCCACAGTCAGGGCATTTTCCCATGACCACCTGCTGATGGCCACAATAAGGACAAAACTTGGCATCGGATGGGATGTCGAAACCGCAATCCGGACACTTCACCCTCTCTACCGGCCTATCCGCCTCCCCTTTCCTGCCCCCATGTCCCATCCCCAGCGCCCCTGCGAACATCGCCGGCATCATGAAGCCCATTCCAACGGCCAGGCCGGCCCCTGAATCGCCTCCGGCAGTAGCGGCCTTTTCCATCGCATTCGCCGCCTTGAGCTGCATATATTTGTTCATATCCTCTATGAGCCCTATGCTTCCCCGGGCATCTATCGCCTGCTGCACCTCTGGAGGTGGAGAGATGGAGGTGATGTAAAGGTCGTGTAGAGAGAGTCCGAAGCCCAGGAAGTCTTCTTTCAGCCTCTCCTTCAATCCTTCCGACAACTCCTCGAACCTGCCCGGAAGGTCCATGACCGTCTCCAGGTGCTCTCCGAGATGGTCGTTGAAACGGGATACAATGACCGCCCGAAGGTACTCTTCTATGGAATCGGTGGTATATCGCCCCATTGTTCCCACCATGGTGTTCACGAACAGCACAGGCTGTACCACCTGGATGTTGAAGACCCCGTGCGCCCTCAGCCTGACAAGGCCGAGTTCCCTGTCCCTGAAGGCAACCGGCTCCCTGGTGCCCCACTTGAGATTGGTAAAGATCTTCAGGTTGGCGAAATAGACCTCGGCCCTGAGGGGACTGGTCATTGCCCAGGGAATAGATAGCAGCTTGTTCAGGATGGGGAGATTGGCCGTATGCAGTGTATGGCGCCCAGGCCCGAACGCATCGCAGGCCTTGCCATGATAAAACAGGATCCCGGCCTGGCTCTCACGCACTATGAGTTGGGCCCCGTACTTGATCTCACCGGACCCGGCCTCAGGAACCCTGTGAACCAGCTCTTTACCGGTCTCGTCGAACCACTCTATCACCTCGAGGAAGATCAGGTTGTTGCTTCCCATATGGCCATCTCCTTTCGCGGCCCTGTGGCAGGCCCTGGTGATACATCCATATTAGTGGTAAAAGAGCCGCATGGGAACCATCACACCAGGCAGAGGCCGTTCGATCCTGGTGGCTGTAAGCGGCGGGGTGGACAGCGCGGTTGCCGTGCACCTGCTCAAGGAGGCGGGCTGGCGGGTCCACTCTCTCCATCTCAGAATGCTGGAAGGGGATGCCGGAGACCAGGCCGCGGCCCATGCCCGCAAGGTGTCAGCGATCCTTGAGGTCCCATTCCATCTACTTGATGTGAGGGCGCGATTCAGAGAAAGAGTGGTATCCTACTTCACCGAGGCGTACCTCTCAGGACTCACCCCTAATCCATGCGCTGTATGCAACCCCTCGGTGAAGTTCCATGAACTGTTGCGCTTTGCCAATGAGCTGGGCCTGGGCCATGTGGCCACCGGTCACTATGCCATCATAGAGAGGGGATGCGGCGGCTGGCTCTTGAAGAAGGGGCTGGACCCCAGGAAAGACCAGTCATACTTCCTCTTTGGGCTTGAGGCCCATTGGCTGGAGAGGATCCTATTTCCCCTTGGCAGGCTCACCAAGAGCGGAGTCAGGAAGCTGGGGGAGCAAATCGGGATCGGCTCCCTGGTCCAGGACGAGAGCCAGGAAGTCTGTTTCCTTTCAGGTCCATATTGGGAATTCCTCCGCACTCAACGGAACGATCTGCCGGGCCGCGGTGAGATAGTGACCTCTGATGGACGGGTTATCGGGATACATGATGGATTCTACCGCTATACCGTGGGACAGCGCCGCGGCATAGGGATTCCGGATTCCACGCCCTACTATGTGTTAGGGGTTGATGCGGGCTCCAACCGAGTGATAGTAGGCAAGGCTGGGGAGCTGTGCTCTTCGACCCTTCGTGTTCCGGCGCCAAGGTGGCTGGTCCAGACCGACATCGGCTCTGGACTCCGGTGCACGGTCAAGATCAGGTACCGCCATCCAGGGGCCGAAGCACTCCTCCTGCCAGGAGAAGAGAAAGGGGTAGTCGTCCAGTTCGACACTCCTCAGCGCGCGGTGACACCTGGACAGTTTGCGGTCTTCTACAAAGGAGAGACAGTACTGGGAGGAGGAGAGATAGAAAAAGGGTGATCAGCCTCTCCGGGCTCTGCGCTGGCGGCCGATATCCCCGCTGGCCATTATAACCCTGAAAGGGGCCCCCTATGATCCAATTGCTCTTTTCACCAGGGATGATAGACTGCCCGGCGGAGGATAGAGATGCGCGTAGCCATTTACACCCTGGGATGCAAGGTGAACCAGTATGAATCCCAGGCCATAGCCGAGCAACTGAGCAGCAGAGGCGCAGAGCTGGTCTCTCCCAGACAGGAGGCCGACGTCTACATCGTCAACACCTGCGCTGTCACTGCCAAGGCCGCATATCAATCCTGTCAAGCACTCAGACGTTTTCGACGCAGGGTCTCTCATGCCAAACTGGTGGCCACCGGATGCCTGGTCCAGGTGCAGGCGGGCTACATAATGGAGCGGGTAGGTCCGCCGGTGTGCATGATAGGCAACGACCAGAAACATAAATTCGGGGAGTTTTTCTCGGATAGGCGCGACTGCATCTCCATCTTTGCAGGAGACATAATGAGACTCAAAGAGCCTGTGCCCCTCTTCATCTCCTCCCCCTTGGACAGGACCCGCGCCTTTCTCAAAGTGCAGGACGGCTGCAACAGCTTCTGCTCCTACTGCATCGTTCCTTACGCCAGGGGACGGAGCAGGAGCGTGGCCGAGGAGAAGATCTTGGAACAGGTGGCCTCCTTTGCTGATACAGGGGTCAAGGAGGTGGTGGTGACAGGGATCCACGTCGGCGCCTACGGACGCGATCTCGATCCCCCTTCCTCCATCTTCCTCTTGCTACAGCGCCTCTGCTCCATGTTCCCAGAGATAAGGTTCAGGCTAAGCTCCATAGAGCCCACCGAGTGCACCGACGAGATGCTGTCCTGGGCCGTGGAGACCTCCAACTTCTGTCGTCACTGGCACATACCTCTCCAAAGCGGATCCTCCGCCGTATTGAGGCGCATGAACAGGAGATACGGCCCACAGGAATTCATCGCCCTGGCCCATAAGATCAGAGAGATGATGCCAGATGCCGCCGTGGGCACAGACGTTATGGCTGGCTTCCCTGGAGAGGGAGAGAAGGAATTCTCTGATACCATGACGGTGCTGGAGCAGGCTCCCATAACCTATCTCCACGCCTTTCCCTACTCCAGCAGGCCGGGCACCCTTGCCGCGGCCATGAGGGAGACGGTAAACAAACGGGAGAAATCCAGGAGGGTGGGACTTCTGAACCGGCTGGGACGGGAGAAGCGCCTCGCTTTCTGCGCCAGCCAGGCGGGTGCCACCGCAGAGCTCCTTGTGGAGCGCATGGACCGGAGAAAGGGGGCCTGGCTGGGACACACAGGGAACTACCTGGAGGTGGCGGTTCCTGTAGGCGCCTCTGGATTGCAGCCCAACCGTCTTGTAGAGGTGCGCCTTGATGGGCCATTCACCCTCCAGGAGAGGTCGGGGAGGGAACAGATCCTCATGAAAGGCGAGCTGGTCTGAACAGCGACATGGCCGACGCCCGCAAGATGATAACGGCCCTGATATTGGGAGTGCTGGCCGGGCTTGTGGCGCCGGAGCTGCCCGGGATGTGGCCCGGCCTTCTCACGGACGTATACTCCTTCTTCGGCACCATCTTTCTCAATGCCCTGAAGATGATAATTGTGCCCCTGGTGGCCTCATCGCTGATAGCCGGCATGGCCGAGATCGGCGGCGCCAGGGGGATCGGAACCCTTGGGCTGAAAACTATATTCTACTACCTGGCCACGAGCCTATCGGCCGTGATAACCGGCCTGGTAATAGTAAATCTCCTGGCCCCAGGCGGCAACGCGGGACCGGAACTGGCTGCGGCCATCTCGTCTAGGCTGCACGGCGACGGGGCGCGCGAGGTGGCGGAGAGGGTCGGAAATTCCGGGTTCGGCGCCATACTCCACGTCTTCCTCGATATGGTGCCGCCCAACATCGTGAAGGCCGCCGCCGACGGCCAGATGCTGGGCATCATAACCTTCAGCCTGCTCTTCGGCTATTTCATACCACGCGCCAGCGAGGATGTTGCACCGGTCCTTCAGCGGCTGGCGGCCGGCGTCCACGAGATTATGATCTCCATAACCGCGGTGGTGATGCGGTTCGCGCCTTTGGGAGTCATGTGCCTGGTAGCCAAGGTGGTGGCGGATGCTGGTGCGTCCAACACCATCAACCTGTTCAAAACACTTGGCCTCTTCGCCATCACAGTGGTGGCAGGGCTGGCAGTACACGCCGGAATCACCTTGATGGTTGTCATAAGGCGTGTAACCGGCAAAAACCCGCTTAAACACCTCAAGATCATGGCCCCTGCCCTGGCCACCGCCTTCTCCACCGCTAGTTCCTCGGCCACCCTGCCGGTGACTATGGAATGCCTCGAGACCAGAGGGGACATCGACAAAAAGACAATAGGATTCGTGGTCCCCTTGGGCGCCACCATCAACATGGACGGCACCGCCCTGTACGAGTGCGTTTCCGCACTCTTCATCGCCCAGGTCATGGGGCATCACATGGGCGTTCTGGAACAGTTCATCGTGGTCTGGACCGCCCTTCTCACCTCCATAGGGGTAGCGGGAATCCCAGCCGCAAGCCTGGTTGCAATAGCCATAATACTGAAGGCCGTGGGCCTGCCCGTGGAAGCTATGGCCGTAATCCTTCCGGTGGACCGTTTTCTGGATATGCTACGCACCGCGGTAAACGTGTTCAGCGACTCCGTTGGCGCCATAGTGGTCTCCAGACACACGGACTGATGCCGTTCGACACTATTGTCGAGTATCGCTGGCTTTTGTCGAAAACGGCTATCAAAAAAACTTTCCCTACGAT
>WFVQ01000209.1 GCA_015491585.1 Deltaproteobacteria bacterium | reverse complement strand
CTCGTAGGGCTGGTGGAATTATTCGTGGCGTCACCGGCTATTTCCAACGAGGAGGCGTTATGAAGGCCATTTTCTCAAAACAGGCCCCTGCCCCCATCGGTCCCTATTCTCAGGCAGTGGCTTGCGGCGGGTTCCTTTTTTTGTCCGGCCAGATTGGACTGGACCCCGCCAGCGGCAAGCTGGTGGACGGAGGCCTGGAGGCGCAAACCAGGCAGGTCATGCACAACCTGGAGGCGGTCCTCCGGGCGGCAGGCCTACGATTCGAGGACCTAATAAAGGTGGATGTGTTCCTCACGGACATGAAACAGTTTGCCTCTTTTAACCGCGTTTACGCAGAAGCGCTGGGAGAGGGCGCAAAACCTGCGAGACAGGTGGTGGAGGTAAGGGGACTGCCCTTGGGCGCCGAAGTGGAGGTATCGGCTATCGCCAGCCTCAATCGCCGCGATCCATGACGGAGGCCCACTTGAAGCCGATCTTCTCCGCCTTCTTGCCGCTCTTCATTGCCGCCACATTCCTGGCAACCGCCCCTTTGATGGCATCGGAACCCTCCCATCCCTCCAGGACCATCCGGCACCTCGGGGTCCCATACGCAAACTTCATAACCGGTCTGGGCGACGGCTTTTCTATAGAGCTGATAAAAGGGTTCGCCGCCTCCATAGGCGCAGAATATCGCTTCGTTCCAAGCACTTGGCAAAATCTGGTTGGAGACTTGATCGGTAAGAGACTCGAGGTCTCGGGATGCAATGCCTCCATAATTGGAGATGCTCCTGTGCGGGGCGACTTGATCGCGTCCGGCCTCACCCGCCTGCCCTGGCGAAGCCGGTTACTTCTCTACTCCGATCCGGTTTTTCCGACCCAGATATGGGTGGTTGCCCCTGCAGAGTCTCCCCTTAGGCCCATTGAACCATCCAACAACGAAAGGGAAGATGTTGCGGCCACCAAGGGACTCTTAAAGGGGCTCAAGGTCCTCGGCAAAAAAGGCACTTGCTTGGACGGATCTCTTTACGGCCTGGAGGAGGTTGGGGCCCGCTTCATGGACTTCAAAGGCTCGGTGAACGAGCTGGTTCCAGCGCTTTTGACAGGTATGGGCGATGTCACGTTGCTGGACGTTCCGGATGCCCTGGTCGCCCTGGACAAGTGGCCTGGGAGGATCAAGGTCATCGGCCCCGTCTCCCCAAGGCAGGTCATGGGAGTCGCCTTTCCCAAGCGAGAGGCAAGACTCAGGGATGAGTTCAACACATATCTCCGAAAAATCAAGAAAAATGGCACCTACTACCAACTGGTCAAAAAATATTACCCTGTAGTCTTCCACTTCTTTCCCGATTTTTTCAATGACGTAAAGAAAGGCCATGAGTGAATCCCATGTGTTGAGACAGCGTGCCCACTGGACCGACCTCTTCAGGGCCATGCTACCTGGTATCATCCTGGCCGCCTTCACTGCATGCCTCGGCATAGCAATCTACGCCACCTATGACCGGTTGGAGACCGGCGCCATGAATCGCTTCGAGCAGGAAGTCCGGCAGGACGGGGATTTCCTCGCCTATTTTTTCAAAGAAAGGGAAGACGACCTCCGCACCCTTTCGGTGGACAGGATTATCTCGGCCTATTTCAAAAACAAGGCACTGGGCATGAGCTATGAACTCGGCTTGCAACAGAGTCTTTACTCGGTCAGAAACTCCCTGGCCCGCATGGTCAAGTCAAAATCGTACCTCGGCGGCACGCCGATCTATGCACAGATCTACCTTACAGATGCGTGGGGGGGAATAATAACCTCTTTTCCAGGGCATGAGGTTCCTTTCTCCCCGGGGAAAATAGACCCCAAAAACACCATGCTCTTTACCTTGGCCCATCGGCCAGACTCCCTCTTCGTATCATCTCCATGCAGAATCAATGGGCAACTTATGGGCTGGGTGATCGGTGAACTGGAATGGCGGAGCATATTCAAGGAATATCTGGGCCTACTGCGCGACGACCGCCACTGGCCCCAGCTCTCTATCGCGGCCCTGGACAAAAGAGACGGGTCACCCTGCGCGGTCTTTGGCAGCCTGGCCGGCAACCCATATCTTTTGTCCCTGGTGACTTTGAATGCGAGAGCCCGCCGAGGCTCCATATTCACCTTGGACGATGCCGAGAATGGCAAGATTTTAGGCGCTGCCGCGCCCATCGGACACACCCCCTATCTTTTGACAGAGTTCGCCCCCAAGGGGGTGATAGTAAACATCCCCAATCCTCGGATCCTTGGGGCCCTGCTCTTGCTGTTCTGCACCATCCTGTTCGCCTGGGCGGCCTGGGCTGCAAGGAAGGCGCTTGAGGGAAGCCTGCTGCGCCACTCCGTACGCCTGGCTGAAGAAAGGAGACAAAGGGCGGAAGAACTCGCCCATGCCAAGAGTGAATTTCTTGCCAACATGAGCCACGAGATCAGGACTCCCTTGAATGGAATTCTGGGGGCAGTATCCCTTCTCGAGGAGGAACCCCTCACCCCTGGCGCCCGGCTCTGCCTGGACATGGCTGTGAGATCCGGTGAAAGGCTTCTCAAAATCATAAATGACATCCTTGACCTATCCCGCCTGGAGGCCGGAAAGATGACCCTGAAGCAGGACGAGTTCCACCTGTCCCGCTTGGTGGAAGATGTCGTGGAGATGTTCGCTCCTGAAGTAGCTGGAAAATCGGTAGAGATCTTCACCTCTGTCACCGGTCCCATGTTGATACGGGGCGATGAAGGGAAGATCGGACAGGTACTGATCAACCTCGTGGGCAACGCTGCCAAGTTCACGCGAAAGGGATGGATAACCGTCGCGGCTGACGTCTCGAGACACGGAGCAAGGGGAATCCTCAGGATCGAAGTCCAGGACACCGGGCCAGGCATCCCTGACGAGGCGCTGGAACATATATTCGAAGCCTTTCGCCGGGCCGAGAGCTCCGCCACCTGCAAGACCCAGGGCTCCGGCCTGGGTCTCAACATAACAAAGCGGCTGGTAGAGCTGATGGAAGGAGAAATACGGGTAACAAGTTCGGAGGGCAATGGCACCACCTTTACCGTTGATATACCATGCGAACCGGTGGGGCCAGAGGGTGAAACCTCCCCATCCCGGGGGGGTCACGTAATTCTGGCGATAAAGCACCCCATAATGAAGAGGATGCTCTCCAAGCAATTGAGGCACTGGGGATTGACCGTAGAGGAGGCCGACTCACTCGACCAGGCGTCAGAGTTGTTGGGCAACGGAACGGAAATGTTGTCCCGTACCGTGATCGTGGAGTGGAGGCTGGCCTCTTCCGGCGCCCTAAGGTCCATCAAGGATTCCCTCCAGAATGGAGATCTCCTGGTCCAGATATTGCCATATGGAATCAAGTTCAGCGATACTCCTGGGCCTGGAGTGCAACTGCTCCCCAGCCCTGTCAGGCCAAGCCAACTATATGACCTGGTGACCCGCGGCCATACAATTTCCAACAGAGAGGAAAAGACCGAACAGGAACGGCTCCACCTGCCAAAGGCGCCTGAGGTGCTGCTGGTGGAAGACAATCCGGTCAACCTGGCCGTGGCCAAGCTCATGCTGGAGAGGATGGGGGTTTCTCCGGCGGTCGCCTCGAATGGAGAGGAGGCCCTCGATCTCTTCAGAAGGCAGCGTTTCGATGCAATCCTTATGGACTGCCGCATGCCGGGAATGGATGGCTACGAGGCCACGAAAAGGATCCGCGCCATCGAAGAGCAGGAGGGGCTGCCGCGAACACCTATCATTGCCCTCACAGCCCATGCCCTGGAGGGGGACCGGGAGAAGTGCATGGCCGCGGGCATGGATCTCTACCTCTCAAAGCCGCTTCGCTTCGAGGAGCTAAAGAGGTCGCTTGAGCAGGCCGCGGCCCCGTAATACCGCCGGAACCACCTAGATTTTCCCCGTGGTCGTGATATGATGCTCTCCCAGGAGCAGTGTTTTCACGTGAAACAGGGGGAACGTCTCTGACCAATGAAAGCGGCTGAACGCACCTCGCCCAAGGTGGTTTGCATAGCCAACCAGAAGGGCGGAGTGGGCAAGACAACAACAGCAGTAAACCTGGCAGCGGGCCTGGCCATCAATCATCGCAGGGTCCTGCTCATTGACTGCGATCCCCAGGCCAACGCCACAAGCGGCCTGGGGGCCGAGGTGGACGCCCCCCCGCTGATGGATGCCCTGGCTGGAGCCGCTCCACTGGAGGCGGGAATCGTGCCATCAGAGCCCGAGGGGCTCTTCCTGGTGCCGGCATCTCCAGACCTCATAGGTGCCGAGGTGACGCTGGCCAGGCGGCCCCGTCCGCAAACGGTGCTCAGAAGCAGGATCTCCCTGCTGCGCGGGTTCGACTACGTCGTCCTCGACTGCCCCCCCTCCCTCGGGCTGCTGACCGTAAACGCGCTCACCGCCGCAGACTCGGTAATCATCCCTCTCCAGGCAGAGTATTACGCCCTTGAGGGATTGAGCCAGCTCATAGAGACCATTAGGACAGTGAAAAGGAAGCTCTCTCCGCGGCTCTATCTGGAGGGGCTGCTGCTCACCATGTACGACCAGCGAATACGCCTCAACTATCAGGTCGCCCGCGACGTCCGCAACCACTTCGGAGACCTGGTTTACAGGGCCACCATCCCCAGGAACGTCAGGCTGAGCGAGAGCCCCAGCCACGGGAGGCCCATCTTTCTTTACGACCCGAAATCCAAAGGCGCCGAGGCATACATGGCCTTTGTCAAGGAATTTCTCTCCAGGCAGAGGAGGCATTAGATGGCGAAGAAGAAAGGGCTGGGCCGGGGATTGGAGAGCCTCCTGTCACCCGGCGGCATCCCGGACAAGGAGACTCCAGACCTGTTCCTGTGCCCAGTTGAAAGGATAAGGCCAAACCCCTCTCAGCCGCGGCAGGAGATGGACGCTGCGGCGCTCGACTCCCTCACGCGCTCCATTAGGGAAAACGGGGTGCTCCAGCCTCTCGTTGTGCGAGAGACCGGGGAGGGATATGAGATCGTCTGCGGGGAGCGAAGGTGGCGGGCTGCACAGAGGGCTGGGCTCAGAAGGGTTCCAGTGGTCATCAAGGATGTCTCTCCTGCCAAGCTCCTGGAACTCGCCCTTATCGAGAATATCCAGCGCGAGGACTTGAACCCCATAGAAGAGGCATTGGCTTACAAGAGGCTGATGCATGAATTCGGCCTCAGCCAGGCCGAGGTGGCAAGGCGCGTCGGCAGGGAACGCTCCACCGTCTCCAACGCCATCAGGTTGCTTCGGCTTCCACAGGATATCCAGCAGGACGTGGCGGCCGGCATCCTCTCTCCTGGCCATGCCCGCGCACTTCTGATGGTCGAGGACCCCGATGCCATGAAGTCGCTCAGGGACGAGATCGTCTCCAAGGGCCTGAACGTGCGGCAAGCGGAGCAGGCCGCAAGGAGGATCGAGAAGAAGCGCGCCCCTGGCCGTCAGGGGGTCTATGATCCTGACATCGCCAGGGTGGAGGACGAGCTCACGCTGCTCTCTGGCCTGAAGGCGCGGCTGAAGCCCTTGAAAAAGGGCGGAAAGATCGAATTCAAATACCAAACCCTCGAAGAGCTGGAGCGTTTTCTCCAACTACTGAAGAGGTAAAAAGGTTCATTCCTGGCGCGGCTCCTCTTGAACCCCTATAAGGCTCCAGATAGGCGGATCAGCGGAACCGGATGACATCCACCTCTTCATAGCCGCCACCAACATCGGAATGAGGGGGAGCGGCTGCTGCCGGAGCCGTTGGCATTGAAGCCGCTGCAGGTGTGGCCTCTACTCCTTGACCTGAACACCCGTTCCCATCCCACGAGCCCTGGCAGGCGGCGCAGAGATAGCCGTTCTTGACTGCGGTGGCGGGACAGCAGGTGTGGCACTGGATCTGGCAGAGGAGATCGGGGCCGCATGAGGATGAACAGCTTCTGCTACAATCAAATCTGTAGCACCAGGCGGGCGCGGCCGAGATAAGGACGATGCCCAGTAATAGAGCCGCTTTTTTCATCGCGTCCTCCCTCAATATTCAAACTTCGGATAGTCTTGGGGATGGAGCAGTAGCCCCTTTAGGACCATTTTGCCGCCCTCTCCCTTCCACTCCACCAGGAGGTGATCGCTCCCAGCCAGGGCCAGCGGACCGGAGGAGCGGCCGCCGTTCATCACCGCCAAATAGATCCTCAGGGTCCAGCCTTGGGCCCTGATCTTGCGGGCGAGACGGACCGGAATGGCGAGTTTTCCCCCTTCGTAGTCGTCGGAGTAGTATTGCCGCCACCCCTGTCCGTGGAGCGAAAAGACGAGGTTGGCATCTATGGGATCGCCGTCGTAGATACGAACGTCATCTATCCTGAGCACGGTGAGCGCCTCTGGAGGCGCCGATGCAGTGGGAAGCGGCAGATCCAAGGCATCGGGGTCGCCGCAGTCTATCACCCCGCCGTGGACCGTACCCAATGGATCGGATAGCTGCTCATGGGTGGTCAAAACGCTCTCCTGGAAGTTGCCCCATGACCTTGCTTTCAGGGCATCTGCGGCATATCGCGCCGCCTGTGAGGCCAGCCCCGCCACCTTCAGGCCCCATATGAGGAACTTCTTCACCACATGGCCGTCTAAATCTGTATAGTTCCAGTAGAATGGGGTCACTTGAAGGTCCACCTGGTCGATGTCGATCTTGTCCTCTCCCTGGATCTTGGTGTAGTGTACGCCTCCTTTCCACTCCCAAACGCCATATATGGTTTTTATCTCATAGGTGTTGTCGATGGCGATGCTCCATGTGGCGTCCTGCACCCATGCGGCATAGCGGCAACTGGTGATGGGATACCGCCTTGAATAGATCCTTTTGAGGTCTATGGGACCGAGATCCACCTCTTGGCCGGTGAGTTCAAAAGGCCGCTCCTTGGTCTGATAACCCTCTTTTCTTATCTCCAGGCGATACCATTTCCCCCTTGGAAGGTCATCCAGCCTGAAGCCGCCTCCCTTGCCCGACATGGCCTCCACCCCTGTACTCACTACCCGCACCGAGGCGCCCTTGAGACCGCGGCCCGAGGAGACGATGCGGCCGGTGACCGCTCCCCTGGGCAAAGGATGCAGGGACAAATCTTTACTGGACGTACCGGAACCTATGATATCGGCCTGAAAGGCGAGAGGAGCATATCCAAAGGCCGTCACATGGCCTGAATAGGGGCCGGGCATGAGGTCCTCCATGACAAGACCCCTTTCATCTCCCCACCCCTCATAGCGGTATTCCCGCCACTCCGGCAGCCGGCCGTCCTCCCTGTGTTCAAGCCTGGCGTTTGTCTTGAGGGGGGCGGGATGGAGATCAGTTCCGTTGACGCCGTCTTTGAACCGTAGCTTCAGCCTGCCAGGAGGCTCCATCTCGAGGACCGTCGAACCAGGAGGTGTCTCAAAGGCGATGATAGTGTCGGGATATCCGCTCCTATGGAGCCTGAAGGAGTATTCTCCCTGGGGCAGAACGGTCTCGAAACCGCCGTCCAGATCTGATAGGGCCTCCATACGTACATCACCCCTGAAACCGGAAACTGTCTCCACATCCCGCAAATCATAGAAGATATGGACCCCATTGATGGGGTTGTGGCTGGCCTGGTCCCTCACAAGCCATGAAT
>WFVQ01000208.1 GCA_015491585.1 Deltaproteobacteria bacterium | reverse complement strand
TAAAATAAAATGCAACAAAGGGTATAAATTACAAATCGGAAAGGAGGTGATGGAGCCGCACGATTTTCCAGGGAAAATCCTTTGTCAATCCAGCCGCCACTGGAGAAAATAAAAAGGAGCAGGAAAATGGATGGAGTGCTTTTTCTAGTCCTTTGGATCACTTGTGCAACGCTGCACACCGTTTACGACCTGAAGATCAAGCCCATAGTCCAGAAGAAGCTGGACGAGTGGGGAGAGAGCTCGGCTTAGGGCCACTGGCCTTAGGGTGAATAACAAGAGGAAAGGAGTGTTTGTCCTATGTCTAAGATCGAATCCGCCGCCGTTTCAGTAGAAAAGGGGCTGGTATCGGCCGCTTCCAAGTCCTACAATACCGCTATCGCCTTCCTCGGCTTTGTGGCCGCGGTGGGCATAGCATTCGGCATTCATGCCTTCTTCGCCGGTCACGATCACGTGTACGGGATCACCAGGGAGGTTCCGTGGGGGCTTCTCATCGCCACCTACGTCTTCTTCGTGGTCACTTCCACCGGCCTCTGTCTGGTATCGTCCATAGGCCACGTCTTTGGTGTCAAGGTGCTCATGCCCATCGCCAAGAGGTCGGTCTTTCTCTCCATAGCCACTATCGTGTCGGGATTCATGGTCATCGGATTCGAGATCGAGAACCCCTGGAGAATGGCGATCTACAACGTGATCAGCCCTAACCTCACCTCCAACATATGGTGGATGGGGACCCTTTACGGCGCATACCTCTTTTTCATGCTGATAGAGTTCGCCTTGCTGCAGATAGGGCGCCACAAGCAGGCTGGGATGTTCGGGCTGCTGGGGGTCATCTCTGGTGTTGCCGCCCACAGCAACCTGGGCGCCGTGTTCGGGCTTCTCAATGGACGCGAGTTCTGGCACGGTCCCTATATGCCCATATACTTCATCGCCTCGGCCATGCTTTCGGGCTGCGCCGCCATCCTCTTCTTCACCTACCTGGCCTACAGGTCCAACGGCTGGCAGATGAACGAAGATATGAAGAAGGCCCTTTCCGCAACCGGCAAGGTCTGCCTCCTGCTCATCTCCGTGCTCCTCTTCTTCGACTGCTGGAAGGTCATCTCTGGTATCGCCGGCCATCCTCCAGGAAAGTATGAGGCCACTATGGCCCTCGTGGCCGGCCCCTATGCCGCCAATTTCTGGGTGGGCGAGATATTCCTCGGCATGATCCTGCCTTTCGCCATCATACTCGGCGTCAAGTTCGCCAATCCCAAGGCGATGTTCATGGCCGGCCTCTCCAGCATCATAGGTATATTCTTCATGCGGTACGACCTGGTGGTGGTTGGACAGCTGGTCCCCCATTTCCATGAGTACAACATCGTGGATCTCCCCCATCTCTTCTCTTACTCGCCCAGCCTCCACGAGGTGATGATCACGGTGGGCGCCCTGAGCTTCTGCGGGATGCTCTTCCTCATAGGCGAGAAGCTCTTCAGGGGCCACGTCTCCGAGATCCACTAACCTCGAAGGAATGCAGCCTCGAGCGAGGAGAGATTAGATGGCAGCCAAGAACAAACGGATGAAGCCGGGCGTCATGCCGCCGCCAGGGGAGCCGGTCTATCCCATAGGGGTGGCGGCGAGGATGCTCGGCGTCCATCCGAGGACACTCCGCATCTACGAGAGTGAAGGGCTCATCAGGCCTCGCTACAAGGGAGGCAGGAGGCTTTTCTCCCAGAATGATATCCAGTGGACGTCGTGTCTTCGCTCAATGATCCACGACGACGGCATAAGCATCCCGGGGATCAAGAAGCTGCTGGCCCTGGTGCCATGCTGGGAGATCACCGACTGCCCTCCAGAGGTACACAAGACCTGCGAGGCGAAAGTTGACCTGAGGAACTCCTCGTTGAGAGGTTCCAAGAGCGAGGACGAGCTCGATGTGGAGACCTCGAAAGAGCCTTATCTGACCAATTGAAAACCTGATATTCTGGCATGACCTGGGCCGGGTGGGCGACCGCCCGGCCTTTTTTACGATACCGGCGTGCCGCACTGGTGGCCCAATAATGTGAGGATTTCGCGCTCCAGGTCGCCGTTGCTGGATATGTTCTCTCCCCCGCATTCTCCCATCAGCCCCACCTTCACCACCGCCTGATCGGTGAGCATGGTCTTGATGCCCATCTCTATCCAGGGTTTGATGGCGCCGACAGGGCAGGATTCGAAAAAGACGGTGACATCGGCCTCTTTTTCGAGGTCCATCCTGGCCCAGTAGCTGTGACACCCTAGCACAGGCTCGGCAAGCCTCTTGGATGTGCCGGGGAGCACGGATTCGGTGATCTCTATGAGGTTGGTCCATATCTCGTCGCGGTCTCCCCAGATCTCCAGCCCAAAGGGCAGTCCTTCCAGGCGTCTGGAGGCCGCGGCATCTGCATCGGGTCCGTAGATGCACTCCCACTGGTAGTTCATAACCGTCCATTCGGTCAGTTTCAGGAGGAGGTGGGCAGTGAGCAGGGGCCGTTCCTGGGGGTCGGCCACGGTTTCCGGGGCGCCGAGAAGCAGTGCTTCCAGGTCAGACAAGATGGCAGAGATGAAGTTGGGTACGTACCGGGTCAACCGGCTGGGCGCTTCAGTTGCCCCTTCGATCCCTTCCTCTTCCTCCAGCCGGTGGACGAGCATCAAAAACAGGTCCCTGCCGGTCTTCCTCCACTCCTGGCCGCCGTGCGAGGACGCGGCAAGCACCTCCTCTATGGAATGGGCCAGCGGCGCGAACCGTTCATCTGTAATTGCAGAAAGTTTGGTCCTGAGTAGCTGGGCGAGCATCGCCATCCTTACCTGGGCCTGGAAACAAAAAAGGGGCCATTCGTAGAACGGCCCCTTGACTCACCGTGTTGGTTAAGTCTTACTTCTTGTGGCAGAAGTTGCACTTGGTGGATACCTTGTGCTCCTTGTGGCAGCCTTTGCAGTTCTTGTGGAAGGCCTTCATGGGCTTGTTGAGCTTCTTGTTGGGGAAGTCCTTGTTGTGGCAGGTGTCGCACTTGGCGGCATGCTCGCCCTTTTCGTCTATGACCTGCTTTCCGTCAGGCCCCTTCGTGTGGTGGCACTCGCCGCAGCCAGTCCTCTCCTGGTGCTTGTGGTGCTGAAAGGTGACATCGCCCTTCTTGGCTTTCAGGACGAATTCCGCGGGACCGGAACCGGCCAGCGCCACTGCCGTCACGAGGCCGAAAGCCAAGGCAACCACTACGGACGCAATCTTTTTACTACGCATTACCTGAACCTCCTTTGCGTTTCTACTGAATCACCGTTCATCAATATGTAATTTGGACTCAATTGTCTGTCAAGGAAAAAGCACATTTCTGGCGCCGCCCTTTACAAGGGAGTAATTTGGCTGCTATTATAGCCCGTCTGTATAGCGCCTTGTTTTCAGCAGGCTAAAAGGAGGCCATAGGTGAAGATTGAATATGATCCAGACATACCCCCTTCCCTGAGACCGTCCATAAAGGATGTGATTCAGGAGTCAGGATTAGAACGCTGCCAGTGTGGTTGCGAGGAGATATATGTCTCTCTCCAGTCGGAGAACATGATCGACGTGAAGTGTTACGATTGCGGCGCCAGCTACTTCGAACTGGAGGTGGAGATAGAAGAGGAGACCGTGGAGAACTGAGAGCTTAGGCGTTGTCTCTCTTTCCGGAGGTGGGTTCACGCAGGCATCTGCGGGTATGACGATAAAGTAGGGAGGAGGCCGTTTTCCGATGGGCAAGATAAAGATAGCCGTGGCTGGCGTTGGGAACTGTTTCTCTTCGCTCTTCCAGGGAATTCACTACTACAAAAACAAGACCGCAGAGGACGCCATTGGCCTGATGCACTGGGACCTTGGCGGTTACACCCCTGGAGACATAGAAGTGGTTGCCGCGTTTGACATCGACTCCCGCAAGGTGGGCAGGGATGTATCAGAAGCCATTTTCGCACCCCCCAACTGCACCACGGTGTTTTGTCCAGATATCCCCAAGACCGGTGTGGAGGTCCGGATGGGTAAGGTCCTGGACGGAATCTCTCCCCACATGGCAGATTATCCCGACTCCCAGACTTTCGTGAAGGCGGATGCCAGTGAGCCCTCTCAGGAGGAAGTCGTGGAGGCCCTGAGGGAGAGCGGGGCGGAGATCCTGGTCAACTACCTGCCGGTGGGCTCGGAGAAGGCGGTCCGTTTCTACGCCAGATGCGCCCTTGATGCCGGCATAGGTTACATTAACAATATGCCCGTTTTTATAGCGAGTGACGAGAAGTGGGCCTCCGAGTTCAAGGAGAGGAACGTCCCCATCATCGGTGACGACATCAAGTCCCAGCTCGGGGCTACCATCACCCACAGGGTCCTCGCCAGCCTCTTCAAACGCCGCGGTGTTAAGTTGGAAAGGACCTATCAGCTTAACACCGGCGGGAACACCGATTTCCTCAATATGCTCAACAGGCACAGGCTGAGCTCCAAGAAGAAGTCCAAGACCGAGGCCGTGCAGGCCATGCTGCCGCAACCGTTGCCGCCAGAAGACATCCATATTGGTCCCAGCGACTACGTCCCTTGGCAGAAGGACAACAAGATCGCCTTCATCAGGATGGAGGGGAAGCTCTTCGGCGACGTTCCCATGAATCTCGAGCTGCGCCTCTCTGTGGAAGACTCCCCCAACAGCGCGGGGGTGGCCATCGACAGCATCAGGTGCTGCAAGCTCGCCCTTGACCGCGGCATCGGGGGTGTGCTCTACTCGCCTTCCGCCTATTTCATGAAGCATCCTCCCAGGCAGATGACCGACGATCAGGCCTATCAGCGCACTGAGGACTTCATAGCAGGACGCAGAAAGGATTAGCGGGGTTGACTAGCCCCTCCGCGTGATTATCGTCTAACTGCAAGTAATGGCAGCAATAATCGCGCAAGGAGGTAGTGGCCATGTTGCGTCCGTGGTTTGCTATTCCCGATCCATTCGCGGAGCTGAACCGGCTCTCCAGGGATCTGGAGCAGCTGTTCGATCTATCGCTTCCCATCAACAACATCCGAGGGAATGTAAGGGGTGCCTTTCCGGCCATAAACGTCTATGAGGCCCCTGATTCCGTATCTGTGGCTGTATTTGCGCCTGGTATAGATCCTGCCTCTTTTGACGTCACGATTGAGAAGAACCTCCTGACCGTGTCGGCGGAGCGCGACACCTCTAATGATGTGGGTAAGGAGGTAGACCCCAAGGGCTATCACAGGCGCGAGCGTTTTTCCGGTTCGTTCAGGCGCGCCATCTCCCTTCCCGAGAGTGTGGATCCGGAGAAGGTGGAGGCCCGGTACTTGGATGGTGTCCTGATGGTCACCGTAGGGAAGCAGGAGGAGCAGAAGGCGCGCAAGATCGAGGTCGCGGTGAACTGAGGAGGTGAAGTCATGGCTGAAAGAAAAGACTTGGCAGTAGAGAAGAAGGAGGCCGCCACCCCCGAGGTGCTTGAAAAGCGCGAGAAGGTCACCCTGGTGCCTCCTGTTGACATATATGAGGATGAGGATGGGATCGTTCTCCTCGCCGACATGCCCGGCGTGAAGAAGGAGGATTTGGAGATAGAGGTGGATAAGGACGTGCTCACCATCTCCGGTGAGATCTCTACCGGCGTCGATCCCTTGGCCAAGGGGCTCTACCAGGAGTTCGCCGGCAAGGAGTACAAGCGGGTATTCACCTTGGGTCCAGATGTGGACAGTTCGAGGATAGAGGCCAAGATCAGCCGGGGGATGTTGAAGTTGATCCTTCCCAAGATAGAGGAGGTGAAGCCCAGAAAGATAGAGGTAAAGGTGGCCTGATCGCCTCGGGGAAGCTGCGGATTCCGGAAGAGGCCGGTTATGCCGGCCTTTTTTGATGTTGACTCACGATTTCCTCGTGGATATAGTTGGGCACCCATAAAAG
>WFVQ01000207.1 GCA_015491585.1 Deltaproteobacteria bacterium | reverse complement strand
GGGCGGGCTGGATGGCAGAGGGGTCTATCTTGCCGGTCTCGAAGTCCGCCAGGACCTTGGCGGTGTCCACCTGCCCGGTGGCGGGATCTATGTAAGTGGCATCCCCCTGCATGGCCTTCATGGCGCCGTACATGGTGGCCCCCCATGCCAGGCCCACATAGCCGGTGTAGGGGATCCCCTGCCCCTCCACGAAGGGGGCCCGTAGGTAGTCACGGATGGAGGCCTGGGGGTTGTCCCAATCGGTGTAGAACTTGCCAGGCTCATAGGCCCTGAGGGGGAACGGAATGGGCAGGAGCTGGCCCGATTGGGGGTCCTTTATCTGATAGCCGTAGTTGAAGTCGTTGAAGAACATGGCCATCATGGTCTCCATTGTGGCGTCTGGTGGCAGCACTCCCTTCTGCTTCAGGAACTCCAGCATGCCGGCGAAGAGCTGCTGAAGCGCCTCATTGGAGGCCTGTAGCCTCCGCATCTCGTCGGCTGGGCCGGCGGGATTGGGGGTGTACTCCGGTTTGATGGAACCGGAGGAGTCCCATATGTGCTGAACATTGGAGCCATAGATGGCATAGGGGAGATCGACCCCCTGGGCCTCCATCTGGGCCAGGGCGTCGGTCCACATCTTCATCATCTCCCCCACCGTCTCCGCCGGCAGGTTCATCAAGGGGATAAGGCCCGATGGGCGGGTCATACGCTGGGGAGAAGAGGTGTATTCCAGGGCCGTCTCGGCCTTGAGCCCCGGCTCCAGGGGCATCCCCAGGGAGATCTCCGTTACCTGGCCGCTGCCGTCCCTCTTGGCGAAGATCAGGAGCCTGGGCCTGAAGGGCTGGGCCTTCAGACCGTCGGCGGCCTGGAGGGCATAGGGGCTCTCGGGATCGATGTGGCAGAGGAGGCAGTCGGCCTCCATTACGCCGGACTTGCTCCAGTCGTGGCGCTGTGGCGCGCCGATCTCTGCCACGGTGGCCTCTATGGATTTGTGGCTGATGAGGGCCTGGGTGTTTGCGGTGGGCGGATAGTCGTAGAAGTCGCGGTCATAGGTGTGGACCGGCTGGAGGGAGGGATCGTCATAGGGGGTTACGGTGCCGTCGGGCTGGACTATACCCTCGGCCGGTCCTCCGCCGGGATGGCAGGAGTAGCAGACGCCGGCCTCATCGGCCACGCCCACGTCGAAGAAGTAGGGCTTCCCCTCGCTGGTGAACGGGTCCTTCAGGCTTCCCCTCTCGCTCTTGGCCGCCAACTGGCGGTAGGAGGGGGGTCACCACGCCCCGAACTGGCCGGGGCTGAGCAGGTGGCCGTAGGCGTTGGCCAGATATTTGTAGAGGGTGCCGTCGTTGTGCTCGTCGCTCCAGTGGTCGCTGAGGTTCTCGCCCCTGGGGCCGGCCCCTTCCCTGAAGTGGAAGGCCCTGGTGATGGCCTGGTAGTCGTGGCATGCGCCGCAGGTCTGTTTGGGGCTGTAGGCCGGGCCTTTAGCATAGACAGAGCCGTTGGCCGCTGTCACCGTCTTGGACATGTCGAGCTCATCCTTGATGGGGTTGCCGTTGCGGTCACGCAGGGTCACCGCCGGATGGGCCAGTGCCAGGGCCGGCGTCAGCAGAAACGCCAGCACCAAGATCGCGCCTGCTCCTCTCACTCTCATAGCCATTCTTCTCCTCCAGTCTGATTGGTTGAAATTTCCCTTACCACAGGGGTTCAGGGTCTGGTTTTTTTAGACTCCAGGATCATATTTTTTAAAGGACCGAGGTCATCTCCATGTGTGACCAAGGTCAATTTTCAAGGGGCCAAACACAAAAAAAGGGGCGGCCACCTACCGCCCCTCAATGGAGGTTTTTGAGGAAGTTCCACCAAACCGGGCCTCCTCCCGGTCCACCTGTCGTCAACTATAGACTGCTGGAAAGGGTCTGTCTTTGACCTTGGTCACAGGAGGGAGTTACCGGGATCGGAAAAGTGATCAGCTCACTCCCCGGGCAAGCCTGTCGAGCCCTTTGGGATCGAGGATCTGGATGAAGGCGTGGCGCCCCTGCCGCTCCACCGCTATCAAACCCTCAGCCGCCAGCCTCTTGATGGCCCGGGAGACCACCTCCCGCCGGGTGCCCAGCATGGCCGCCAGATCGCTCTGGGTGAGGTGGGTGGGGTCGCAGAG
>WFVQ01000206.1 GCA_015491585.1 Deltaproteobacteria bacterium | reverse complement strand
CTTCGGGGCCGGGATCGCCATCCACCACACCCACCCAGGCGTTGGCCATCCCCTGGGCGCGGAGTGTGTGTTCCAGGGCTGGATAGGTGCTCCATGCCGCATGGTCTGTGCCATGACCCACGAAGACAACGGCCGTGGAGGGACCTGGCCGGTGGCGCTCCACGAGGAGGGAGGCAAGTCGTCCGTAGTCCTCCCTGGACCAGAGCAGGGGGAGGCCCAGGACCGTCCGGGCCGGAACTGTCTCCATCTCCTCCACCAAGCGATAGAACTCGTGGCCTGCCAGGATGTGGACCGACTGGACCGCCACCCACCTGTACCCTTCTGCCGCAAACTCCTCCACTGCCCTCGCAGGCGAGGGCGGCACTTCATTCACCCCCTTGGCCCTGGTGAACGAGCGCACCATCCTGGACGAAAAGGCAGTCCGCACCGCAGCCACCCCGGGCAGTTCAGCCACCTCGGCGGCCAGGAAGCTATATGCCTTCCTGGCCCTGGTGCTGCCGAAGGCCGCCAGCACCACCGGCAGGGATGGACGGCGCGCCTGCCTCATCTCTCCCTCCTCGCCGCGGCTCCGCCGAAGAATATGGCCAGGGCCAGCAGCAGCACGGCCACCGCCTTCCACTCCAGCCCGGATGACGAGGCCGATCCGCTCTCGTCCCGCTTCTCCTCCTTCATCACGTAGCCCTCCACTTCCCGGGAGTCCTTACTGGATGCAGAGGGCTGGGACGGTTCTCCATCTCCCGGCGCGTTGAGCCGCTTCTGGAGCCGCCTCCGCTCCTGGACCATCTGCTTCAGCGCCATCTTTCCGCTCTTCTCCATGGCAAGCCTGAACCTTTCAGCCACCTCCGGCGAGACGAGCCCTGGCACCGATATGATGGAGACCACCATCTGGTTGAGCAGAGGATTGTTACAGGTGTGGTCGCAGCAGGCCACCCCCTCCTGGGCCACGCTCACCGCGTAGGAGGCGGCCAGCCTCTGAACCACCTCCCTGGAGGGATGCCAGTATCCCTTTCTCACGGCCTCGAGCATCCGCCCTGTGATGGATTGAAAGGCCCAGGGACTGGCCTTTCTGAAGAACTCCCTCATGTGGAGGCCGTACTTGTCTTCCACATAGACCTCGTAAACCTGCTTCCATTGGGCCTCTCCAACCCTGCCGGGCGTGGTGACCTGCCATCCCCAGAGGTATTCGACGAAGTTGGACATCTCCCTTGCACCTGCGTATCCCTCCTTCTGCATGGCCTCTATCCACCTGGGATTTAGGTAGCGGGACCTCAGCTCACGCCCTATGGTCCGTGCCACGTCCTCCACCTCAACCTTTCCGGGCATTGTCTGGACGGTCATAAGGGTCTCGGGCGCAGCGCCCGACTCCTTCCTCACTGCCATGGAGAGGCCTCCCAGGTACTGGAACACGTCGTCGTTGTCCATGATGGAGTATAGATTGGAGGAACGGGAGTGGACCACGGCCTTCACCTCCTTGAGTTGCGCCCTGAGCAGCTCCTTGGCAGGGACACCCCACTCCCCGCCGCCGTAGGCGAAACCCGTCCTCATCTCGAAGACGTCCACGATCTCCTGCTCCTTCTTCCATATTCCGGATTTGCCTGTCATCTCCGCCACACCTGTCCCGTAGGAACCCGGCTGTTCCGAAAAGATGCGGAGCTGCGAGAGACGGCGCGCCCTCTCCGGGGCCACCCCCTTGGAAACCAGGAGCGAGTAGAGGCGCTGACCGTTCCTGGCGATGAGATTATCCACGTCTTTCTGCAGGGAGGCGAGCCTTATAGCCCGGTCGATAAACGCCATCTTGTCAGGAAACAGATCACGGTAGAGGCCGGAGGCGTTGACCATCACGTCTATCCGGGGCCTGCCGAGCTCTCTGCCCGGTATCACCTCCATTCCGGTGACCCTGCCAGAGGGGCTCCACCGCGGCCGAATACCGATGAGCCAAAGGATGGTGCACTCGTTGACACCCTCGTTCCGCTGGGTCTCGGTCGCCCAGAGGACCACCGCCACCTTGTCTGGATATTTTCCGTGCTTCGAGAGATAGCCCTCGATAATGGAATCCGCCGCCTTCCTGCCCAACTTCCATGCTGTGCGCGATGGAATCCGCGCGGGATTGAAGCCGTAGAGGTTCCGGCCCGTAGGAAGTGATGCCGGATTCCGCACCGGGTCATTTCCTTCTCCAGGCTCCACGTAGCGCCCTGCCAGGCCCTTGAGGAGGGAGGCCATCTCCATCTTCGCGGATTCCCTTATCCTGGCTGCGATCTCGCCCACTTTTTCCCGAGGGAACCCGTTCTCATCGGCTATGATACTTGCAGTGGACATGACCGCGTCCATTGGCGGGGCCTTTCCGAAGGTGTGGAGACCCCAGGGGATCATGGCCTCCTTCACCTCTTCGAGGTAGGACTGGATGGATTCGAGGTCATCCAGGCCGAGGGCTCCCTCACCGAGCCCGATATCCTGGCCGAGCCCCAGTTGCTTGACCAGCCCATCTATCTGTCCCATGAGCTCCTGGACGCCCGCTCCCCCCTTTGCCCGAAGCGCAACCGCCCGGTTGATGAGGTCGCCCAGGCGGATGTACTCCCTGTATAGGCCGGACCTGGTGATCATGGGGGTTAGGTGGGAAACCATGACCCCGCGCCCCCTCCGCTTGGCCTGTATCGCCTCCCCCACGTCGTCCACGATATAGGGATAGATGTTGGGGATGCCGGAGGTGAGCACTTCCGGCGAGCAGGAGGGAGAGAGGCCGACCTGCTTGCCCGGGGTCCATTCATAGGTGGCATGGGTGCCCAGGTGGATAATCGCGTGGGCCTTGAACTCCCTGGCGAGCCAGAGATAAACGGCAAGATACTGGTGATGGGGATAGAGGGTGGGGCTGTGGTAGAGCTTCATGGGGTCGCTGCCCCAGCCCCGGGCGGGCTCAGGAAGTAGCAGGATGTTGCCGCACCTCACCGCCGGTATGACGAAGTCGCCGCCGACCCTCATGATGGCCGAGTCCTCGGGCCTTCCCCACTGCTCCACCACCTTCTCCCTGAACGCAGATGGAAGGTGGGAGAACCACGCCTTATACCGGGCTATGGGCACCCGTATCACGTGGCCCGAGGCGAGCAGCCTGTCCAGCTCGCCAGGGGCCCATGCCCCGATGTTGCGGGCCTGGCTCAGTATCATCTCCTTTATCTCATGGGCGCCGGGGACCTCGCCGGTAGTGTATCCGGCCTTGGCCAGGGCGTCGAGGATGGCCTTTATGCTCTGGAAGACGTTGAGATAGCTCGCACCGACGTTCTGCTTGCCTGGATGGTGGTTGTAGAACATGATGGCCACCCGCTTCTCTCGATTGGGCGTGTGGCGCAACCTGATGAGCCCATCTATCCTCTCCATGAGCCTGCGGACGTTTCCCTCGATGGGCTCGGAGACGAAATAGGTGCGTCCTCCCCCGGCCTTCACCTCCCTCTTGCCCATTAGCACCGTTGGCTCCACCAGGCCCGACACCTCGGGCGCGGCCATGGTCCAGGCGGTCTCCATTGGAGAGAGCCCGGCGGGGTTCCTGAGCCATTCGGCCGTATCCTGCCTGTAGAGGGAGACGGCGTTGAAGATGGGCACGTCGAGCCGGCTCAACATCTCTCCCAGCTCCCTGTCTATGGCAGACGAGAACTTGAGGGTGAAGGCCACCACGGCCTCCATGCCAAGCTTGCTCTTGGCAGGAATCAGGCAGCGTTCCAGGAGCTCCTTGTCCTTGCCGAAACAGGCCAGGACCGTGAAGCCGTGGGCCTCCATCTCTTCAATGAGCCTTGCCAGCCCCTGCCTGTGGCCCTTGAGGAGAAAGGAGGAGTAGAAGGTGAGGCCTATGACCGGCCTGTCCGGCCGGTATCCCGGCTGACCCTTCAGCCATTGGAGGTACTCGTCAAGAGTATGGAATATTCGGGGGGCGGCAGGATGGAAGATGCCCTCCTTGACAACGGGTTCAGGGGGCGACCACTGGACATCGGAGTGGAGATGGCGGGCCGCGACCAACAACAGCATGTTCTCGATGTTGACCGTAGAGAGGGCGTCGAAGTAGCGGCTCACCTGTTTGTCGAACCTGAATCCGGCGGCCTGGAGCCTCGCGTCGTCGGTGGATCCCCTGAGGGCATAGACCAACTTGTCATGGGGATCGACCGTCTTGACCACGAACTCCTCGAGCTCGCTCCCCATGACGTCCACCACTATCACCTTTGCGTCCCGCAGCACCCGGGCCGCCGTGGCCGGATCTCTTTTTATGTCCGACGAGGATAGGAGTTGTATTCGCACCCCTACATTGGCCAGTTTTCCGTTCGCCGCCTCCACCGCGTCCAGTGCCACCGGCACGTCAGGATCGATCACCAGGAGCGCCACTGTATCTCTCTCCGTTTCCTGCCCGGAGCCGGGACCGTGGGCCCCCAGTTTCTCCTTGGCCGCAATCCGGAACAGCCGGTCCAGCTCGCGCGCCAGCGGCTGTGGAAGAGGGCTCAGGGCGTTGCATCCGAGTTCGTTCTCTCCCAGAGAAACTTCCGGCAAAGGCTCGGCAAAGATCCGGTCGCTGGCGGCCAGCGAGAGCTTGAGCCGTGCATCCTCCTTTGGATCGAGGAGCAGGGATTGCAGGCGGGTCCAGAACCGGTCAAAGCCCTGCTCAGGGGCGCATTTCCTTGCCAGGGAGAAGAGCCCTATCCGCCGCTCGCGGAGCCTGTGGAAGATGGAGCGGCCGGAGATTATGCCGTTCTGCCTCGCTATCGCCTCGGTCACCGCCTGATGCACCGCAGAGGCGATGAGCTCTCCCATCTTGGTGTGTCCGCCGCTGGAATCCACCGCTGGGCCGGCGCCCGAGACCACCAAAACATTGTCGGTGCCGGTGCCTGTTGCCTGGAATCTAAGAGGCAAATAACTCGATCTGATGTCGAGGTCGGAAATGGCCGCGCTCTTGGCCTCGGTGGCGGTGATGACGGCCCTGGTCATGGCGCGCCTGGAGAGGCGGCAGTTGGTGAGGATGATTATGTTTATGGTCCCTGGATCAAGGCCATAATACCGCCCTCGGTCCCTGGAGGCCCGCTGGGCGTTGGACATCACTCCCGCGGTCACCAGGGCATATACCCGCATCTTCCGAAAGCGCTTTTCCACCACCGCCAGGTTGTCCATGTCCGCGCCGGTGAACAGGAACGAACTCGTGGAGCGTTCCAGGCCCAGAAGCGATGTCACCCTCTCCTTCAGCCACCGGATACCGCGCTGATGTGAAAGGCCCCACAGGGGCGGAGGTATGTAGTGGTTTCCCACCGCGATTATCCCCTGCCGCTCCCCCTCCAGGGTCGAGACCACCTCCATCGCTTCTTTGAACCTTATGACGAGGGTCTTGTTCTCGAAATCCTCGATTCGGCTGGTCACCACCTCGGCCGAAGCTATATAGCCGAGGTCGAGGGGAATCCTCCTACTGGACAGGGCCGCATCAGGCTGGATGCGTGCGGGAGGCGCGGCGAATTCCTCTCCGTATATGGTCGCGGCCAGCCACTTCACAAAATAACCCATGTGTGCCGAGGCGCGGCAGGTCAGGGCGCAGGGAAAGAAGTATATGGCCCCCTTCTTCACGGCCTCCACCTCACTCCATCCAGGAGAGCGGAGCAGAGATAGCAGCCCCTTGTCGCTGCTGCATCCATAGATCACCTGGGGATCGAAGGCGCGCCACTCTTCCACCGTGGGGGCCACCACCGCCCCATCTCCTCTGGGGCGCATGGGAATCCCGCCTGCGGCCTCTATAAGCTCCCACTGGAACGAATCAGGGCCGGGGACCATTATCCGGTCACGCCCCATGACCCTTACCACGCGCCTGCGGCCTCCTGCCGGCAAGCGCTCCACCTTCTCTGCCACAAGACGGAAATCGTTCCTTATCTCCTGGACCAGCCGCCGGGCCTCCTGCTCCCTGTGGAAGATGCGCCCTATAGTGTGGATGATCTCGAGCCCATCCTCCACGCTCCTGGGCTTGAGTTCCACCATCACCGGAGGCGCCCCTTCCCACTGCACAGAGGACAGGAGTCTTCGGTGACGGGCGGATACGAACAGCAGGTCAGGACCGATGGCCTTTATCCGTTCCAGGTCGGGCATGTAGAAACCGCCCACTATAGCGACGCCTCTGGGCACCCAGCCCGCCGGGGTGTGATAAGTAACGCCCTTCAGGGCATCTCCTGCGCCTATGGCCATTATCACCTCGGTTATCCCCGGCACCAAGCTCACCACCCGACGGGGAATGTATCTGGTCAAGGAGCTGGCCGCGTCCAGTCTCCTCCTCCGGTGCTTCGGCCTGTCGGCCTCCTCGCCTTGCGCACAGAGCGTCCATCCGTGGACGCGCTGTGCGGGCCGGTCGTCCTGACCGGCCCCCTTCGGGCATGTTCGCCTCCCTCCGGTCGGCGAACACCGGCTTGTCGGCCGGGCCTTTCGCAGGTCGTCGGATACCGGACTCGGCCAGCCCCTCGCCATCGGGTGGTGTCGTGACCCCGTGCTCACCAACCGCGGAAGGTGGTCCAGGACAACGGCCTTTCCGGTCGAGTCCGTGAACCTCACTTCATGGGCCAGGAGCGGAGCCGGCAAGGCGACAAAGAGCCCGATGAGCACCAGCAGCAGCCTCATGGCCTTCCTCCCCCGTCCTCTCCATCCCGGCCGGGTTCCGGGACGTATATCATGGTGCCGTCCTCAAGCCGGTAGGCGGTGCCCAGCCTGGTCCCGAGCCCCTTGCCCCTCTTTCCCGTGACCTTGACCGCCCTTATGCGGCGCCCCTTCTTGGTGATTATCTCTATCTCGCCTTTGGAGGTCTCCTTGGTGACAGTGACCGTGGAGTCGGGATCCATGAGGTCCTGGAGCCGCAGGGCCGTGAGGAGCATCAGCATCAGCCCTATCATGAAGACCAGGCCGAGGTCGAAGAGGTTTGCCACCCCGCTCAGGGGATCGTTGTCCCCCAGATCACCCTGCCTTATCGGCCCGCTTCTTCCGATGAACCGCCCGGCCCTACGCATCGCCGCCTCTTCCTCCGCCTTCCGAAAATCTCGCCTCCGCCAGCGCCTCCATGGCCGCAAGGTCCTCCTGGATCCACCTCGTCCTCACGGCCAGAAAGAGATAGGCGGCCAACCCCTCGAACAGCCCTACCACCGTGGTGGTGAAGGCAACCACGAGGTCGGACGAAAGCCTCGCCATGTCCCCCTGCCCCAGGGCGGCAAGGCCGGTTCCCATAGGGATGAGGGTGCCGATGAGCCCAAGCCCGGGTCCTGTTCGGATCACCACCCTGAGAGCCGTCAGGGGCGTGTTGAGCCTGAGGGAGAACTCCTCTATCAGGGAGAGGACCGCGGTCTCCTGCCTCGTGCGGTCGGCGGTTTCCAGTGCCCCAAGGACCTCATCCAATGCCTTTTGAAAGCGTCTTACCGGCGGCGTGAGTCCACGGGCCTCACCCATATCGGGGGAAAAAGATGCAACGAGCTCGTGTACCCCTGCCCTTCCACTCCGCCGTCTATCTATCCACTCCCTGAAAAGGCCGCCTCCAGACCACGCAATCCAACAGAGGAGGAGGGATAGGGTGAAGAGGACGGGGAGGAGCAGCGAGGACGAGACCAGGAATATGAACGATTTCAGCAGGGCAATTATCTCCATTTCATTCCTCCTTGAGCCCTGCATCCTCGACTGAATGCCATCCCTGCCGTGAACAACAGGCCCAGGACGAGCAGGGGCGGGTGGTGCATCTCCGCACCCCTGCCCGCCTGGAGGAGGGATGCCTTTTGGGCCATCTCGTAGATCTGTTCCGCCTCTCTGAAGTGGGGAAGAAGGGCGATGCTGAAGAGAAAATAGATGCCGCAGAAGAACATGATCCATCCCACCGCCCTGGCTGGGTCAATGCCTCCCTGCCTTACGGCAAGAAAAGAGAGCAG
>WFVQ01000205.1 GCA_015491585.1 Deltaproteobacteria bacterium | reverse complement strand
GTTCCACACGATGTCCTGACAAGCGGCCGGATTCACGGTGATGGTGAAGGTTCTGGTAATGGTCTGTTGCTGCAATGGACAGGAATCCGTAGCAGTGACCGTGAAGCTGTAGGTCCCGGTAGTTGTGGGGGTTCCTGTTATGGCTCCGGAAGAGGAGAGGGAGAGGCCTGGTGGCAGGGTGCCACCGGTCTGTTTGAAGGTTATGGGAGCCGAACCCCCTGATGTCCTTAATTGATATCCATATGTTTGCCCCGATGTGGCAGATGGCAGCGTGGAAGGTGACAGGTACGAGAGGCCTGGGCACTGGACGGCCTGGGTGGTGGTGCCTGGATCGGGAGCAAGGATCGTGCGGTTGCAGCTCCCGGTGTTCTCTGTGGCGGATACGGTGTACGTGCCTGGCGAGGAAAAAGTGTGATTTACTGTGAGGGTGCAAGGATTGGTGGTGCAGACGCCGGCACTCTGTGAGCCGGAACCGTCTCCGAAATTAATCAGCATTTGGCAGCTTAAGGGGGGAGGAACGGCTATAGGGGGAGGCATCGCAAACGAGACCTGGACCTGGAAGGTCACACTCTGGCCCGGCTGGGATGGATTGGGCGAGCCGGTCACAGTGACGGCCCAGGCCGACGAGAGGATTCCGAGCATCAAGGCGATGAATGTAAAGAGTGTATATATGTGAAGTCGTTTCATGGTCTTCTCCTAGAAGGTCAGTTTTATATTGGCGGTGAAGTCGATCAATACGGCATAGGAGTCAGACTCCATGTGGTAGATTTTGTCTTCCTGCCATGCATACTGTCCTCTTATGCCCACAGTTGGGTGTTCCAGTACGGACCGCCATCCTTCCATGAGTTTGTACGCAAGCCGGCAATTTAGGTTCAGGTTGCGCTGGTCCATGGAGTCGTCGTCGGCCTGCATGATGTTGTAATTGCCCGCTGCGGACCAGTGCAGCCTCTTGGTCATCTGCCATTGCAGGTCGAGGTTGGCGGTATAGGTGTCGGTCTCGACGTCTATGATATGGGTGATGGACTTGTTGTAGCTGAACATGGGGGTTATCTGGAGATGTGTGCCGGAATAGGATGGTGTAAATGAGAAGATGACCGTGGTGGTGTCGCCGATCATCCCGGTCTTGTCGTTCATGTATGAGTAGCCGCCCTGGATGCCTAGGTTCCAGAGGCCCTTAATCCAGGTAAGGTTGAGGTTGACGGTGTCGGTGTGGAAGTCGGTCTCCGGCGTATACTCGGGTTCGTCACTGCTGTCCTGGATGGATTTCTGATAAGAGATGGAGATGGGCAGGCTCTGAAACTTGGAGAAGGTGTAGCTTATAGAGCCCTCCGACGTATAGACTGTGGGGTATAGATCGTCGTCTTCTACGTTGTCGTTGAACCTGGAGAATCTGACGTCCAGGCTGTGCACGGGCGCCATGATCCTGCCGCCCAGGGTGAACCCTTCCCGGTTCTTGGGGAGCCCCTGGTTTCCTATGACTTCGTATTCCGGCCCCATATATTCATAGCTTGCGTCGGCCCCGAAGGTAGAGCCGTTCCAGGCCAGTTTTATCCTGTATGCCTTGTCGCTCTCCTGCCCGAACTCGTCGCTGGTGTCGCCGTCGTATTTGGACACGTCGTATTCACCCTCTATGCTGAGACGCTGGTCCAGCAACGCCGCCTCCATGACAAGGGCGGCCACTTCCCCTTTCTTTCCGCCGTCCAGGGTGGAGATGCCGAATGAGCTGCCGCGCTCCCCGCCTTTGGCGAAGAGGGTCTTGAGCTTGAGCTGCTCTTTGAGCAGGGAGAGGCTTCCTGAGATACCGGTGAGCTGGTCGAAAGGGTCTGTGCCTATTCCGAGGCCGCCGTCAAGCCCGAATACCTGATCGGTCTGGACCGAAAAGGCGTGCAGGCCCAGGGCCTTGTAGTCCAGAAAGAGCTGGCCGCCCCGCCGCGCGTAACCGTTTACGGTGTTCTGGGTCTCAGAGACCTGGACATCGCCGAGCTCGCCCTCCATCTTCATGGCATCTCTCTGATATCCAGAGCTGACCAGGAAGTTCACGAGGTCTATTCCCTTCTCTTGTGGAGGCATGACCGGCAGGTTCTGGTCGAGATACCTAAATTGACTTTTTGCGGTGAAGTGCCATCTGGTGGTCTTAAGCGACGCCTCGCTGGTGATCTCTGAATCGGCTTTGGAGTATGGAATCTGGGGTTGGTCCCTCTTGTCCAGAACCGCCTGATAGTTGACGCTGGCCTCGGTAGAGGTGTAGGCCTCCTGGAATAGCGAGGTCTGGCGGGATTGAAATTGTATGGTCTCGGAGTGCTCCTGGCCCTCCCTATCTCGCCATATGAACTGCACCGAGTGATCGCCCGCGGCCAGTACCTGGAAAGGACGATAGATACATATCCCACCGTCGTCGCAGTGGACCAGGGCGGTGATATCAACTCCGTCCATCATAACAAGCAGGCCGTCACCTGCCGTCATATCCCCGATCTTCCACTTAATCGTCGGCCGTTTGCCCACGACAACACCGCTAGTATCGGGTGACAGCATAGTGAAGGCGGAGTCGCCTTCTCCGTGTGCATATCCCGAAAAAATAAAAAGGGCTGCCACAGCAACCCACAACGATTTAAGCAGCCTCCTCGACATGGACTCCCCCCCATGAATGATCGATATTGACTGGATTCAGTAGGCAGGTTCAGCAAACTCTACGATTTTGGCCGTTTTGATCCCGCCAATACCCACTTCTTTTGGAATTTCGACCAAAAATACTCCAGGGCCAGCCGGACCGTCAACTATCCTGCCCTGGTTTTTTTTCAGCAACTCAAGCACTTGGTTTATATTGGCGTCCTTTTTAAAAATTACGTTCAATGCAATCGCCTGCTTGTTGGGCAGGTTCGACGTGGACATGGTACGAAAGTCGGGCTCTTGGACCCAGAGAACCACGGCAAGGGCTGCTGCCTGCAGGGCGCACATCCCCCATGCCAGCCGCGGGGAGGCGAACATATCCCTGAGCCACGCCAGGAATCCTGGCGCTTTTGGGATGTGGTCGGAAAGGGGACTCTCTTCTTCACTCACCCTCGCTTCTACCTTGGAGAATATGGCGTCGGAGCGGACGTTGCATTTCTGCTCCATTTTTTTCATGGTTCTCCTGAGGGCCATGTCTTCTTCTACGGCTTGAGCGAGCTCAGGAAACCGTTCAATGGCCCATTGGAACTCCTCCAGCTCCTTTTCGTTCAGTTTGCCCGAGATATATGCGGGTACGAGGGCCTTATATTTTTCCAGTTCCGCGCTCATCTTTTTATTCTCCCATAGAGGCCAGTGTTGCTTTCAGTGCCTTTTTGGCATAGAAGACCCTGGTCTTTACGGTGTTTACTGGAATGTTGAGGATCTTGCCTATCTCTTCATAAGAGAGCTCCTCATAGAATACCAGCTCTATTATCTCCCTGTGCTTCCATGAGAGCCGTTCCAAGGCCCTCTTTACCAGGTCTATGTCTTCCAGCCTGGAGACGAAGGCCGAACCCTGTTCGTCGCTCAGTTCGAAATGGCTTTCCAGGTCGTCGTCCTGGTGACGCCTGGAGGCCCGGATCTGCTTCAGGGCGATATTTCTGGCAATTCCCAGTATCCAGGTCGATGGCTTTGAGTCCCCCTTGAACGACGCGGCGCAACGCCATACCTCCGCAAAGGTTTCAGCCGTCACCTCCTCTGCCAGGTACTCCTCCCTGACCACATTCAGCGCGTAGAAATAGACGCGCCTGTGTAGGGACTGGAACAGTTCGGTGAAAGCCGCTTTGTCCCTTTTTGCAACCCGCCTTAGAATTTCATTTTCTCTCACCATGCCTTATTTTTTAAACTTTTGTTCCTTCTTTCAAGAAAAAGGTTCAATTGATGCCGCTTTTTCTTTCTGATCCCTTGACATATCACCAACTCTTGTATAGTTAAACCTATTGGGTCGTCTATTTCTGCTTCGAGGAGGCCAATCGGCGGGTGCCACTTTTGATAAGGGGGCCGTCATGGATGCTTGTATGGAGATGGTGCGCAGGCGCAGGCACCGGGTTGATTCCGGGTTGAAGGCCGAGACTCGCTCTCGCTTGGTTTCCATGTTGTATCAGGGCGGAGGAGCTACCGCGGCTGTAGGGCAGGCTGCCGCCTTGCTGGTGGTAATGGTGTTGTACGGCGCGTGCGCGCCCGGCCATCTTTGGATGTGGTTAGGATTCTTTTCTATTACCTCGCTGGCATGGCTGCTCCTCATCTACCTGGAACAGAGGATCATAGAGAGCAGGGGGGTGCGGAGCGGCTCCAAGAAGACGGTTCTGTTCGCGGCAGGGGCCTTGTTGAACGGCATCTCTTGGGCTGTTCTTCCCCTGGTGCCAGGCACACATGCGCCTATTCTGGTAAATTCGGTGGTGGTGATAGTCCTGATTTCCATCTCCGCCATATCAATGGTAACCACAGCGCTTTACCTTCCCGCGTTTTACGCCTTCAACTTTCCCATCTTCCTATCGCTGCTCTACTGGTCCCTATTCGTGGCCCAGGAGGCTAATATCCCGCTTCTCCTCCTGCTCGCTGGCTACATGGCGGTTATAAGCTTTTTCGCCCGCCAGCAGAACAGGCAGATCAACGAGTCCATCGTGGCCAACTTGAAGCAGGAGCGCCTCGCCAACGACCTGGCAAAGCTCAACAGGGAGCTAAGGGAGATGGCCTTTCTCGATCCCGTTACCAATATCCCTAATAGGCGCTGGTTCGAGCAGGTTGCCGAGCAGGCCGTGGAGCGCGCGAAGCGCAACCGGTCCACAATTGCCTTTGCCTTGTTGAGTATTCACGATTTCAAGGAGATAGAAAAGAGGCTTGGCCGCAAGGCAGCGGAACAGTTGCTCGTCCACATCGCAACTCAAATAATGCAGTGCATACGCAAGACAGATACGGTGACCAGAAAGATAACCGAGATGGCAAGGATAGGGGGTGACGAGTTCATCCTTCTGCTGGACGGGATAAAGGAGAGGGAGAACGCTGCGATGGTGGTCAGGCGGATGTTTGGCCACCTCTCGAGGCGGGTTATGGTGGGCGGCACTCCTGTACATCCCAAGCTGAACGCCGGCATCGCCCTCTACCCAGACGATGGTGCCACGGTGGACATCCTGTTGAACAGGGCTGATCGCGCCCTGTACCGTGCAAAGCGGCTGGGCGGTAACAAGTTCTGTTTTTTCACCAAGATCGAGGGAGAGAAGACGATGGTTTGGGGAGGTGCCGCGGCGCCGACACCGCGGCCGCGCGGATGATCCCCCTTACCAGATGATGTTTCTTTCTTCGTCCCGCTTGATTTTGCATATCCCGGGATACGTGAGTCCGTGTCCAGAAGTCTGGGGCACACCGGATAAGGGCTGTTGTCGACAATTACTGTCCGGCGCCAGGTGAGATACAAAAAGATGGTCGGGACGAGAGGGCATTCATGTGCGCTTCCAGACCGCGCCTCGTCCCGACCCTGTTCGGTCAAGCGCCGAAGCCATAGCATCTTTTATCGTCATGTGAAGATGACGAGTTGCCAACGGCGCTTGAATCCACCTTTTCGACGGCTGTCATAACAGGCCGCGGTCACGGCCCCTCGATCTCTATTGCATGAGGATACCTGACAACCGTCGATCCGCCGATCTCCATGATGCGGAGATGATAATCCGAAGCCGCATCCATGGCGTGCGGAATAGGCCAGTCAAACCTCTGCGGTGCCCCTGGATGCCACTCGCCCACCGTCCACTCTTGGCCAGTAGACTCCCTCGAGAGGAGAACTCGCACTCCTGTAATATCATGTGGATTTTCGATAGAACCCACCACGCAAAATTCCACATGCATGGTGCCACCGGCTCGATAACTGCTGTCTCCGCGGGGATGGACCTCCACTATATTAATGGGATGAGAGCTTGAACAGTGTGGAGTCGCCAGGAAAAACCAGACAAAGTTCCTCGTTACTGAATTCAGCACCCGGTCTCCACGCCGATGTTCAACTACGACCTGATAGTTCCCAGCTGAGTCGGCGCTTGTCCTGGGATTGAACATGCCTATCAATCCATGTGGTTCCCATCGAGTTCTGGTGTAGAGTTCATTGGCTCCATGACGCAAACGGCACACTATACGATCACCATCCTCCCATCCGGAAACAACGTCCCAGCTCACCGGCACGTTCACATCCAGAGGCAATCTATATCCCTCTTGCGGCAGTCTGACCTGGAGCACCGGTTCCTCATGAGAAGATGGCCTGGCCAACAGGACAAAGGGCCTGGATTCAGCGGTGCCATGGACGACCTGATTTTGGCCTCCCTCCCCTGACACGACATCGGCCACCAACCGCAGTCGATAATTGCCTGGGGCGATTCCGGTAAGAGGAACCTCAAAGGATGTTATGTCAGGACTACCGTTTAAGATGATACGTTTGATCTTGGTCCTGGAATTTCTGGAGCCATCGAGAGGCACGAAAAAGAGTTGACGATTGACCATTCCGCGCCGCAGGGAGTTTGACGCCTGGATGTGCATGGTGTCACCCATGTAAAAACGTGTCTGTCCTCCTACTATAGAGCATGACAGTTGCAGCCCTTCTCCGCCTGTTTCAGATCTTGCTCCGCCGTGACGGATGTGAAAGGAAGGGCTGATAGAGATGCCGCGCTCCCCATGCGCTCCTATCTTAGCCAAGATAACATACCGATATCGCGCGCTATTATGGCTGCTGGTGGCTATTCCTTCGACTGGTATTTTCACCTTGACGGTCTGATAGGCCAGGGAGAGATTAGCTTCCGGCAACGGAGGCCGGTAGAACGCCGTAGCCGTGCTGATGGGCTGGCCGTTTCGCTGGCCCCATAAACGCAGCTCAAAGGTGATGGGGCCGGGGGCGATGCGGCGGCTCACACGGTAGTTGACAGGCAGCATGACGCCAGCAAAGGCCATATTTTCATCTATCTCCTGGAACTCCACCCTGGCCGAGTTGGCGTGGATCTCGAACGGATCACTCTCGCCATATACTGTATCGGAGCCGCGGGCCTGGACGTAGAAACCAGTGCCAGTGACGTCGCTACGCAGCGTCATGGAGACCTGGTTGGTTCCTTGTGGAACAGTCACGCGAGCCGCCTGACGTCCGCCTCTGTCGGTAATCGTAAAGGTGATATTGCCCCTGTAGGTACTGTCTGTGACTTGATAACGGACGGTAATGGTCTCTCCGGCATAGAACTTGGCCCTGGAGGTGGGCGAAAGTATCCGTATGCCATGTTCGAGGGAAAAGGGCACCGGTCTTGGCCGTTGGCCATTGGGCCGCGCCTTGTTGTTCATCATGGTCGGCTTCGGGGTAAGGGCAGGGGTTTTCTTCCCTCCCAGAGGTTTTTTCCCGGCCATCTTCGCAAACTGGGGGTGGGGAGGAGTCAGGACCGCACTGCCGCCACGTCCAGGGATGCGGGCGAACGACACCTGGACCGTGGTGGTCTTCCCGATCTTGATGCCGGAGTCAAAGGTGATGGAG
>WFVQ01000204.1 GCA_015491585.1 Deltaproteobacteria bacterium | reverse complement strand
GCCTCCCTCAACCGGGAGTTCCTGGACAGGGTCAAGACCATGGCCCACTATCTGGCCTCGAGCTCGGAATTCGCGCTGCTATCCGGGAACTCGGGGCTCTTGCCGGAACTAAGCAGCCTCTTGGAGAGCGGTGAGATCCTGGCAATCCGCATCCTGGATTCAGATCGAAAGATCTTCTTTCAGAAGGGGCTCCTATACAGGGATGAGACCGTCATGGTGATCCGGGAGCCGGTGGTGGTGGGCACCACCTATCTCTCGGAGGACGACACGGTGTTCATAGGCTCCGCCCCTTCCAGGCGCGAGACCATAGGGGAAGTGGTCCTCTACGTCTCCAAGGTCTCGACGCTTCGCAAGGTCAAGGAGCTGCAGCAGTATGTCTTTACGGTTTCATCCGTGGCCCTGCTGCTCTCTACGCTTCTGGGCATATATATAATACGGTCCAGGTTCCTCAATCCAGTCTCCCATCTGATGCAGGCGGTAGCGCGCATCTCCAAGGGGGATTTCGACGTTAGGGTGGAACTCAACGTCAAGAACGAGCTGGACGATCTGGCCGCGGCCTTCAACTCTATGGTAAAGGAGCTTGGGCGTCTCATGCGGGAGAGGGTGGAGCTTGCCAGGGAGGTGACCCAGCGGAAAAACCTGGAGCTGCTGGGTGAGCTTTCGGCCATGCTGGTCCACGAGGTGGGCAATACTTTGAACCGGTTCGGGATTATCCGCTACGAGCTGGCCGACGAGCCGCTTACCGAGAAGGGGCGGGAGGCCCTGGAACGGTTTGAGTCGGAGCTGGGCAGCCTTAGGAGGTTCACCGAGAACGTCTCCCTCTTCTCCAAGAAGCCGGAGCTGGTGTTGGAGCGCGTGGAGATCAATTCCCTCCTGAAGGCCCTCATATCCTCGATACAGTTGGTCACCAGCAAGGATGTCTCCTTCGAGATGAGGGCGGGTCAGGATGAGTGCTATGTCATGGCCGACCAGAACCTTCTCAACAAGGCCCTGCTCAACCTGCTGAACAACGCGCTGTTCGCCTCGCCGGTGGGCGGCACAGTGGAGGTGGAGACATCGGTGGAGGCAGGAGAGGTGGTGATCTCCATCGTAGATCACGGCAAGGGAATAGACTCAGAGCTCATGGACAAGATCTTCCAGCCCTTTTTCACCACCAAAGGGCCCCTTGGAAGCGGGCTTGGGCTGCCGATAGCCAAGAGCTTCATCGAGGCCCACGGCGGGACGTTATCGGTGGAGAGCAGGCCCGGCAGGACCGTCTTCCAGGTCCGCTTGCCTCAGTTTGCCATTACCTAATACCAGCTTTCCAGTTGCAAGCGTGGTCAGCCGCTCCTCCTGGTGCGAGATGACGATCATGGCCTTGGCCCCTGCCCTCTGGATTGTCTTTATCATCTGCGCCGCGGTCTCAGGTTCGATGCCTGCGGTGGGTTCGTCCAGCAGGAGGACCTCGGGTTCCATGACCAGTATGGAGGCCAGTGCTGCCAGCCGCTTCTCTCCTCCGGAGAGGTGATAGGGCGGCCGGTCCCACAGCCCTTCTATCCCCAGCTCTTTGAGCATGGCCAAGGCCCTGTCTCTCGCCTGGTCAGGGGGGACGCCCTTGTTGAGTAGCCCGAAGGCCACGTCCTCTATCACCGAAGGGGAGAATAGCTGGTCGTCGGGATCCTGGAAGAGGAGCCCTATCCTGGGCCACATGGCCTGGAACTCCTTTTCTGAGTCGCAGCGCGATCCGAAGAGGTGCACCTCTCCTGCCTGCGGCCGGGCCAGCCCCAGTATCACCTGGAACAGGGTGGTCTTGCCGGCGCCATTTCCTCCACAGAGCAGTAGGCGTTCCCCTGCCCGCAGTGAGAGGTCCACGCCCTTGAGCACCAGAGGGCCTCCTGGATAGGAGAGGTGTATGTTGCGGAGTTCTATCAGGGGCGTTTCCATCTCTTTTTACCGGCCGCTGCGATGCGGCATTTTTACCTGGAAGCGAGGAAAAAATCCAGGCCGATGAGACCTCCAGCCGCCAGGAGGCAGCAGCATGCCAGGACCAGATCCCTGGGGCGCATGGAAAAGTGGGTGAGAAGCCAGAACGTACCGTTGAAGCCCCGCAGCATCATGGCCTGGAATACCCGCTCTCCCCGGTCGTAGCTCTTGACCAGGAGTGATCCCACGAGTGCGGCGAAGGTATGATAGGTGTGGAGGTTGGTGGAGGGGTGGAATCCTCTGAGCTTCGCGGCGAGGTACATCCTTGACCACTCCTCTTCCAGGAGATGGATGTAACGCCATGCAAAGAAGAAGAGCTGCACGAGCTTGCTGGGGACTTTGAGATGGGCCAGGGCATGGGCCAGGGAGAAGAGGGATGAGGTGGAGAGGAGGGCCACTCCAGCCATGACGATGGCATTGCACTTCAGGGTGATTACATACAACTGGCGGATGGCGGCGGAGTCCACAGGGAGTGCACCGAAAAGAGTGGTGTCGGAGCTGCCGGAAATGGGAATGATGAGCCATAGGGCGCCCAGAAACAGGTTGACCTGGGCAAGCCTCTTGGCAAGCGGCCGTAGGGGGAGCCTTGCCGATACGGTGAGAATGGAGGCGAATCCCAGGGCCAGCCATGCTGGCATTGGTGAGCGGAGGGAGGCCACCGCAACCGAGAAGGCGGTTGCCCCTATTACCTTGGTCCTGGGGTCTGCCTTGTGGAGCAGAGTATCTCCTGTTGCAAAGGGCTCACAGCTCACTGTCTATTCCTGGCCTTGAAGAACAGGGCCGTTCCCATGAGGCCCAGGATGTATCCAAGCCCTGATACTATGTCTTGGAAGGTCACCTGCTCCTGGGCTTCGGCCAGGCGCCGCATCTCTCGTTCAATGGGTTTCAGCCGCCTGGAGAGGATCTTGTCCAGTTCATCGCGTTCCACACAGAGGGTATCGCCCTTGTCCTCGGCGGGCCCTTGGGAAACGGCGCCCTGGGGTGGCGGTGCCTCCTGCCCGTTTTCTCCTCCCACCTCCACAGAGGCGGAGGCCGCATGCCCCTCCCCTGCGTACAGCCTTATTTCATAGGTGCCGTTTGGAGGGGCGGAGAACTGGAACTGGCCGTTGGCGTCGGTGGTGCCAGAGGTTATCAGTTTCCCTTTGGAGTCGTAAAGTTCCACCTTTGAGCCAGCAGCGCTCCTTCCCCTGGAGTAATATGCCTCGCCCACTATCTTCGTGCCGTCGAACCAGGCGAATATGTTGACCTTGTGCGCCTGGGCGGCAGGTGGACAGAACCATGATATGTGTAGTGCCATTAACAGCGCCATGAGGGTGGCGGCGCAGGGCGACCGCAGAGCCTCGGGCTTTACCTTGTACAGGAATGCGACAACTCCGCCTGTGACAACGCTCTCCATGACCGCCACCGGGAGGTGGGCGGCCAATATGAGGCCGGCCGCCTTGATGAAGGAGTCCCCTGCCAGGCAGAGCGAGGCCGCTACCATGCTGCCGGAAAGGATGATGGATGCCCCCCCCAACAGGGCCGCCAGAAGCACCCTGGAGCTAGGAGCCAGCCGTGGCGCGGCCGTCCTGAACGCCATGCCGCACAACACCGCCGGCAGGGCCATGTTCAAGGTGTTTATGCCCAGGGTGGTCAGGCCGCCGAACTGGAATAACAGGGCCTGGAGGGAAAGGCCGACAAGGATGGCCGGAAACGCAGCCCATCCGAGCACTATGCCCAAGAGCCCATTGAGCACCAGATGGGCCGAGGAGAATCCCACAGGCACATGGACAAGGCTTGCCACGAAGAAGGCGGCAGTGAACAGGGCGGTCTTGGGTATATCCCGTTCCTCCAGCCGTTTTATACCCACGGCCACTCCAGCCGCGGCCACGGCGGCCGCGCTCGCCAGGAGCGATGGGGGCAGGATCCCTTCCGAGATGTGCATTATTTCATCCCCCTGGTGCGGACCCAGATGACCGCTCCTAACTCAAGCCCCACCTTTTTGCCATCCCTCTTCATGGCGTCTTCCTCGTCGATCAGGGCCGCGAAGCCCCACCAGCCCGACCTGGGCATGGCGTAGCAGAATCTCCCCTCTTCGTCACTCAACAGCACCTGGGTCATGAACGGGTCTGCTGGCGGCTCTATTCCATTCTCGTTGAGATATTCCACCTCTACCGCGGTGTTGGCGGCAGGTTTCCCGCGGACCAGGATCTGGCCGCAGAAGAGATTGCCCGTCCACAGGCCGTAAGGCCGTACAGTAGGCACTATCTCGGCTGGAAGGCCCAAGGGGCGATCCCAGCCCTCTTCCAGACCATAAGCGTTGACGACGGTCTTTGTCACGTGCTGGATATAGATCCTTTCAGAAGGCTCCCAATAGGGCTTGGGGACCATGTAGAATAGATAGTCTCCGGGTCTGGTCACCTCGACAGTGGCCTTCCACGTCTTGTGGCCGTGGCTGGTTGCGGGCATGAGCCGCCCCTTCAGGGAGTGGTCCTCTCCTCTGACCACGTAGCCTGCCCTCTCCACGCCTTCGAGATCCATCCACTTCTGTTCAAAGGGGTGGAAGAACTGGAACACCAGAGAGAGCCGCCTGGGACCGTGGCTGTCCACCACCTCCGTCGATGGTATGATAGCCCCGAAATGGGCCAGTGCAGTATGGGCGTGGAGTAATATCGCGGCGGCGAGGGGTAAAAATTTTGTCTTCATGAGGGCCTCCTTTCTCTCTACGCTCCAGCCGATACTGGCCAGGCACCGGCATGGAGCCGCGATTGTGTCCCGCCAGCAGGATGGCCCGGAATATAGCAGAAGGGAATTTAGTAGTCAATATTTTAAAAAAGTAACACGGAGAGGGGTCACTTTTGATCTTCGGAAACGGCTTGATCCAGGGTGGTTGCCTCCAGAGAGCGCTCTGCTGCCTCCAGGGCCTGCTGGGCGACCTTGGAGCCCTTGGTGGTTGCGCCACTGTGGCGTCCTATTATCGCCCTGAAGACTTCTTGCGCTGTCACGTGCCTGGCATCGGTCACTGGCGTCACCCGTTCGTCCTGCCTGGCGTCGAAGCGGATCAGCCCCGCCTTGGCCAGTTGATTAAGCACCGACAGGACAGGGGCTTCCGGGGCCTCCACCGACATCGCCATGTCTCCTGGAGTGGGCGCCTTCCTGTTGCGGAACTCGCGGTAGAGAGAGAGCATGATGTCGAAGGCCAGGGCCAGCCTCGACGCAGGGGTAAGGGCGTCCCACTTGGGATTGTAGCGCCGCCATACGCACGCAGCGAATGAGAATTCGGCGCCTGTGAGGAAGACCATCCATCCTACGTATATCCATAACAAGAACAGCGGCAGGGTGGCGAAGGAGCCGTATATGGCGTTGTATCTGGCCACGCCTATCTGCAACTTTATGTAGATGGCCTGGACCAGCAGCCAGCCAGTCCCGCCTATGACGCCGCCCACCAGGGCGGGTATGAAGGGCACCCTGGTGTTCGGGAGGAATCGGTACAGGGTGACGAAGGTGGCCACGATTATGAAGAGGGTGAAACCGTGAATCAGGAGCGGAATCGTCCAGGCCGCCGGTATCACCGATGTCAGGCGCGCCAGGAGTTTCTGGTTCTGGAGCGCTGTCATGGCCGCGAGGCCGATGTTGACCGATATGGGCAGGAGGATCATGAGGGCCAGATAGTCCATAACGCGGCGGCCGAGCGGCCTGCCCGCGTGGGTCTGCCAGATCTGGTTCATCGACTCCTCGATGTTGCTCAGGAGTGAAATGACCGTGATCAACATGCCGAGAGTCCCGAGAATGCCAAGGGTGGCGAAGTTGGTCTTGTCAACGTAGTCGAACACCACGTCCGCCGCCCGTTTCAGATGGGCGACCAGCGTGGCGCTCTTCTCGGCTCCTCCGCCCGGGGATGTGGCGTTGGCAGGAAGCGCGGCCGATGCTTGCTCCATGCTTTCGATGAAGGTGTATGCCATGGTCCTCATCTGGTCCCCGGCCCCCATACCCTTGAGGACGGCCGTGCCCAGGGCCAGGAAGGGGACCATAGAGAATACTATAGTGAAGGTGAGGGCGCTGGCCCTGAGGGGTATCGCGTCGCGCTGGAATTCCACCGCCACTATCGCCACTATACGGGCCGCCTTGCGGGCCAGGGCCTGGAGCCTGGAGCCGTCCGCGGTCTCGCCCTCTCTCCAGATCCAATCCCACAACTGGGAGCCTTTCTCTCTCATCGCCAGACGCCCCCTCGACTACTTCTGACCTCCGCCCATGAAACCCTTGAAGAGCTCTTGGGCCTGGCTGCCAGCATCGTTTCCCTTGCCTTTGTCCTTGTCTTTGGAGCCCCCTTTCAGGAGCCGTTTCTGGATCTCTTTCCCAATGGCCTGCTCTGCCGCATCCCGGGCGCCTTTGGAGGATATGCTCACCTTGGGCGACTTCAAGGAGCCTTTGATCTGGAGCGGCACCACCTTCTTCCCATCCCTCTCAGGGAGGTGGGCGACCAGAGGAAGACGCTTGGAGGCCTTGGCCGCCATTTCCGGGGAAAGGAACACGTTTATGGGGTAGTCTATGGTGCCGTCCAGCCCTATCTTACCATTGCCCAGCAGCCCTACCTCCTTGGCGTCCATCTTCAGGCTGGATAGCACCGTGCCTTCCTGGATCTTGATGTTCCCTCCGAGTTCGTCGAAATAGGGCGCATCCAGGGATGGAAGGCCGAGAAGGCCCGCGACTGCCTTGGTCACCGGACTGCTGTAGAGGCGTCCATCCTTGATGGCATAGGTCCCTTTGCAGGAGAGATCTTTCTTTATGACATCCCACGCGAGGCCGCGGCCATTGCACTCGAGGTCCAGCGCGCCGTTTCCGCGCACGTATGGAAGTTTGCCGAGGCGCGAGAGTATTTCGCCAGGATCTATATGGTGCGCCTTGATTGATAGCTCGAAGGGTGGAGTGGGCTGATTGAGGTCGGCGGTCTGGCGTACCGCTATCTGGCCGTTTTCGATGGAGACCCCCTTGTTCAGCGTCAGCTTTCCGTTCTTTAGCACTGCCTTGGCATGGAACTCTTTGAACTCAAGCCCCTGATATTTGATTTGC
>WFVQ01000203.1 GCA_015491585.1 Deltaproteobacteria bacterium | reverse complement strand
CTCCCTGTTCTTGCCCTCTTCCATCCACCAATCCCAGATCTTATCCACGAAGTCCTTGAACTCGTCGAAGTCGCCCTCCATCTTGATGAACGGAATGGCAAGGGTGGCGAGCTGGGCGCCGTCGAGGATCGGGGCCTTGGCGCCGACCAGGATGGTAGCGCCGGTGTCGGTGCCGGGACGCAGGGCCTCGGGCATGACGTTGATGCAGTGCATACAGCGGGTGCACTCACGGTTGTCGATCTTGAGCTCGCCGTCCTCCATCCACATGCACTCGGTGGGGCAGAGGTCGATGACCTCTTTCTGGATGTCGAACGGACCCCAATCGCGGTCGCTGTGGGCGCCGGCGTTGGGCTTGAGCTCACCGCCGATGTAAGCCTTCACGGCCTCCTGGTCGATGCGGATATCGTCCCTCCAGGTACCAATGATGGCGCAGTCGGAACGGGCAATGGCGGCCACGCAGTCGTTGGGGCAGCCAGAGACCTTGAACTTGAACTTGTAGGGGAAGGCGGGCCTGTGAAGCTCGTCCTGATAGGTCTGAGTGAGGTTGTAGCAGATCTCCTGGGTGTCGATACACGCCCATTCGCAACGAGCCTTACCCACGCAGCAGGACGGCGTACGGAGGTTGGAGCCGGAGCCGCCGAGGTCGGTGCCGAGCTGGTGGGTGTAGTCGAAGAAGATGGGCTCAAGCTGATCGGTCTTGGTGCCCAGGAGGATGATGTCACCAGTGGAGCCGTGGAAGTTGGTCATGCCGCTTCCGCGGTGATCCCAGATATCGCAGAGCTTACGGAGATAGCCGGTGGTGTAGAACTTACTGGCCGGCTGGTTGAGACGGACAGTGTGAAAGTGAGCGATGCTGGGGAACATCTCGGGGACGTCGGAGTAACGGCCGATGACGCCACCGCCGTAACCGAAGACACCCACGATGCCGCCGTGCTTCCAGTGGGTCTCCTTGTGCTTGTAGGAAAGCTCGAGCTGACCCAACAGGTCGAGGCACTCCTGCTTTCCGTTCATGCCTTTCTGTTCGAGATCATCCACAAAGCTTGGCCATGGTCCGGACTTCAGCTCGTCCACCATGGGAGTGTCATGTTTCTTGACATCTGCCATTTAATTCTCCCTCCTTAGTGGTTTATTTTTCTTCCATAGCCATTTCGCGGCGCGCAAACTGAATCGCCATTCGGTTTTTTACACGCCTTTCATGGGTGAAAACTTTTATACTCGTTTACGGCTTTCTTTGTCAACCCTGAAATAGTTTGTTATCCTGTGAAAACCCAAAAAAACGTCCGGTTGTCGCAGGGGCTCCGAGGCGCGGCAGCCATTGCGATGGAGAAAAACCGAATGATGATTCAGTCGCAACAGTGGTGTGACCTCCACTGCCACACAACATGTTCCGACGGCTCCGACACCCCTGAACAACTTGTTGTGCTGGCCAAGGAGGCAGGACTGGCGGCGGTGGCGGTCACGGACCATGACACCGTTGACGGCCTGGAGAGGGCAGAGAGCGCGGCCCAAGCGGCAGGGATAGAGATGGTGCCTGGCGTGGAGCTCAGCGTACTCCATCCACACGGCAACATGCATCTCCTGGGCTACTACGTGGATCCCGGCTGCGCCGACTTCAAACGGGTCATCGCCAAGGTCCAGGACGCAAGAAGCGCCAGAAACCCGAAGATCGTCGAGAAGCTCCGGGGTCTCGGCATGGATGTCTCAATGGAGGAGCTCGAGGAGATGGCCGGGGGAGGGCAGATAGGGCGCCCCCACATAGCCCGTGCCCTGGTTGCAAAGGGATATGTAAAGAGCGTCTACGAGGCCTTCGACCGCTATCTCAAAAAGGACGGTCCGGCCTATGTCCCCAAGTCCATACTCTCCCCTGCGGACGCCATCGGCGCGGTTACCGGGTGCGGAGGGGTCGCTGTCCTCGCCCACCCCTTCTCCCTTGGGCACCGCACCAGGGAGGAACTGGAGGGGTGGATTGCGGAGTGGAAGGAGATGGGCCTCCAAGGGGTGGAGTGCTACTACAGCGAACACGACCAGGACTTCACCTCCTTCCTGTTGTCCCTCTGCCGCAGGCTCGGGCTGGCCGCCACGGGAGGGAGCGACTACCACGGCAGGGCAAAGCCCCACATAGCGCTGGGAAGAGGGAGGGGCAATCTCAAGGTGCCCTACTCGTGCGTGGAGGCAATAAAGGAGCTGCGGGGATGAGGTGGATGGCCGCGGCAGCCGCTTTCGTGGTCGTGCTCCTGCTCCAGGCCCCTGGGGCGGCAGCGGCGGCGGGCCTCGATCCAGTCGGCCCTGACTATGGAGACGCCATCGTGGTAGGCTCCATAGGCGATGCCTCAAACCTCATTCCCATGCTGGCCTCGGACGCCACCAGCCACGAGATCGCGGGTTACATCTATCCTGGCCTGGTCAAGTACGACAAGGATCTCAACCTCGTGGGCGAACTTGCCAAAGGGTGGGAGATAAGTGAAGACGGCCTGACCATAACCTTCCATCTCAGGAAGGGGGTGCGCTGGGAAGACGGCGAGGAGTTCACCTCCGCCGACGTCCTGTACGGATTCGAGACCATCACCGACCCCAAGACCCCTACCGCATATGCCGGCGACTTCCTGGAGGTCAAGAAAGCGGAGGCCCCTGACAGATACACGTTCCGCGTCACCTACAAGGAGCCGTTTGCCCCGGCCCTGAGCTCATGGTCCAACGTAGTGGTCCTGCCCAGCCACCTGTTGAAGGGCAAGGAGATAACTAAGAGCCCACTGGCCAGGCATCCCGTTGGGATAGGGCCATTCAGGCTCAAGGAGTGGAAGTCCCAGGAGCGCATCGTGCTTGAGGCCAACCCAGGATACTACGACGGCAGGCCGTACCTGGACAGGTACGTGATGCGGATAATACCCGATCCGGCCACCATGTTCCTGGAGCTGAAGTCCGGCGGTCTCGATTGGATGGGCCTCTCTCCAATACAGTACTCACGCCAAACCGACACCCGATTCTTCAAAGAAAACTTCAAAAAATACAAATATCTTTCGTTCTCATACACATACCTTGGATACAACCTCCGCAGTCCGCTGTTCAAGGACAAGAGGGTGAGGCAGGCCATCTCATATGCCATAGACAAGGAGGAGATCATCAGGGGTGTGCTCCTGGGTTACGGGGTGGCAGCCACTGGACCCTACAAACCCGATGCCTGGTACTACAATCCCCATGTCCGCCGCTATCCTTACGATCCTGAGCGGGCCAGGGAGCTGCTGGAAGAGGCCGGCTGGGTGGACCGCGACGGTGACGGCTGGCTCGACAAGGACGGACGCCGCTTCAGCTTCACCATCATCACCAACCAGGGCAACTCCCTCAGGGCCAACACGGCGCAGATAATCCAGTACCGCTTGAAACAGGTGGGGATAGAGGTCAAGATCCGCCCCATAGAGTGGACCGCCTTCATCAACGATTTCATAGACAAGCGGAGATTCGAGGCGGTGATCCTGGGATGGACCCTGGGCCAGGATCCTGACCTCTTCGACATCTGGCACTCCTCCAAGACCGGAGAGAAACAGCTCAACTTCATCGGTTACTCCAATCCAGAGGTGGACAGGCTGCTGGTGGAAGGGCGGCACACGTTCGCCAGGGAGAAGCGGAAGCGCATATACGGCCGCATCCAGGAGATCCTCGCCGAGGAGCAGCCCTACACCTTTCTCTACGTGCCAATGGCCCTGCCCGTGATCCACCGTCGCTTCAGGGGCATCGAGCCGGCACCGGCCGGGATCAGCTACAACCTCATCAGATGGTGGGTACCAAAAGCAGAGCAGCGGTATATAATGCCGTAAACCCGGGGCCGTGAACGCGCCCCGTCTCCGCGGAGGAAGATGGGCTTTCTACTCTTTCTGGCAAAAAGGCTTCTGGTCCTGATCCCTACCTTCATAGGGATAACCCTCATCTCCTTCGTGGTGATGCATCTTGCCCCTGGAGAGCCCATGACCATCCAGGCCGACTTCAATCCCAAGATGACACCGGAGATGCGGGAACGGCTGAGGGCGCAGTACGGCCTGGACAAGCCGTTGATGGTGCAGTACGCCACCTGGCTCAAGGGACTTGTCCGCCTCGACCTGGGCCGCAGCTTCTCGGCGGACAGGCGGCCGGTATGGGACAAAATAAAGGAACGGCTGCCGGTGACCATACTCATCAACCTGCTCTCTATGGGGCTGATCTTCGCTGTCGCCATTCCTCTTGGGGTACGGTCCGCGGTGAAGCGGGGCTCTGCCTTCGACCACATGAGCACGGTACTGGTCTTCGTGGGATACGCCGCCCCCTCCTTCTGGGTGGCCTTGCTCCTGATGCTGCTCTTCGGCGTCAAGCTAGGATGGCTCCCCATATCCGGCCTCCACTCCATGATGGGTTATGGAGAGATGGCGGGATGGGAGAAGGCGCTGGACTGGGCGCGCCACCTCGTGCTTCCTGTGCTGGTATCGTCCATAGGCGGCCTGGCCGGATTGTCCCGCTACATGCGCTCCTCCATGCTCGAGGTGCTGCGGCAGGACTACATCACCACGGCCAGGGCCAAGGGCCTTCCAGAGAAAAAAGTCATCTACCGCCATGCCCTCAGAAACGCCCTGCTTCCGGTCATCACCATCCTCGGTCTCTCGGTTCCGGCCCTGATCGGAGGCAGCGTCATCTTCGAGTCCATTTTCGCCATACCTGGCATAGGCCAGCTCATGTGGAAGAGCGTTATGGCCAGGGACTATCCGGTGCTCATGGGCAACCTGGTCATAGTCTCGGTCCTGACCCTGCTGGGCAACCTGCTGGCGGATATCGGCTACGCCCTTGCTGATCCCAGGATCAGGGCCCAGGGCGAGGAGGGAGGGTAGGCAGTGGCATCGGAAGCACAGGAGTCGTTCTGGAGCGGTTTCAGACGCAATCCCCTTGCAGTTTCCGGTCTGGCCTTGGTCACGGTCCTGGCGGCCGTGGCGCTTGCGGCGCCTCTCATCGCACCATACGATCCCTCCGCCATAGACACCTTTCACATCCTCGAGCCTCCAAGCCTGGCCCATCCCTGCGGCACCGACACCCTGGGCAGGGACTGCCTCTCCAGACTCATCTACGGCGCCCGAATCTCGTTATTCGTTGGCTTCGTGGCCGTGGGTATCGCCACCGCCGTGGGAACCGTCCTCGGGGCTGTGGCTGGCTTCTACGGCGGCTGGATAGACACCGCCATAATGAGGCTGGTGGATGTCATGCTCTGTTTCCCTACTATCTTTCTCATCATGGCCGTCATCGCCTTTCTCGAACCCTCGATCTGGAACATAATGGTGGTGATAGGGCTGACAGGGTGGATGGGGGTCGCCAGGCTGGTCAGGGCGGAATTCCTCTCCCTAAAGGGCCGTGACTTTGTGCTTGCCGCAAGGATATCCGGCGCCTCCAACGCCCGCATCCTGTTCTCGCACATACTGCCCAACGCCATCGCCCCGGTGCTGGTCGCCGCCACGCTCGGCGTTGGAAATGCCATCCTCACCGAGAGCGCCCTGAGCTTTCTCGGGATCGGGGTCCAGCCCCCGACACCGAGCTGGGGCAACATGCTGACCGAGGGAAAGGACAACCTGGAGATCGCATGGTGGCTCTCTCTCTATCCCGGTCTTGCCATATTGATCACGGTCTTAGGATACAATCTCCTGGGTGAAGGGCTGCGGGACGCGCTGGATCCCAGGAGCAGGAGAGAGTGAAAGAGAGGTATGAGAAGATGGGACGTGAGCGGATACTGTTCAAGGCAGAGGAGAGAAAAGGACTGGCAGAGGTGGCGGAGTTCCTGAGGTCCCTGGCGGGCAGGCTGGAGGGAGGCGCGGTCACCCTCAAGGGCGGAAGCGGGGACCTGGAGATACTCCTTCCCGGAACCGTGGTATTGGAAGTAAAGGTCGAAGAGGAGGAGAAGCGGGGCGGAATCAAGAGGTCCCTGGAGGTGGAGATAGAGT
>WFVQ01000202.1 GCA_015491585.1 Deltaproteobacteria bacterium | reverse complement strand
TTCCTAAGCCGCCGTTTTCCAGGCTCTTGGTGGCCGAGCGGGATGAGGATGTCATAGGGTTTCTGCCCGAAGAGGTCTGCCTCTCCCTCTCTCTGAATAGAAAATTGCTGAAGGTGTTGGATGATGCCGCGCAATTTCCACTTGCCAAGCTGAAGAAGTGGCCCTGGTCCAAGCTGTCAGGGTTGTTTGATGGGGAGCTGGCGGCGCTGGGTGAGGGCGCCCTCAGGAATCTCGCCCTACCTGTCATATTGGATGGAGATGGGCTGGATCTGGACGAGTTTATCAATCCGGCCCTGGTGGTGCTGTTCAAGGAAGGCAAGGGCGGTGTGGCAGTTGTAGAAGGGCTGCCCCAAGAACTAACCGTTGAGGAGGAGGACAAGTGGTCTCCCTCTTCCGGCCAGCAGGGATGGATCGGGGTGCTCACAACACCCGAAGAGGAGATAAAGATTTTCAGTATTGCTCACCACTAATTTAGTAAGGTGTCGCCATGTCCATTGAAGCGCGCGTGAAAGAGGCGGATCTGTACCTGTCCCAAGGACTCACCGAGGAGGCGTGCCAGATCTACCAGGAGGTCCTGGCAGAGCTCGGGAGTGCTGAACATCCCTTGAAGGCCCATGTAAAGGAGAGGTTAAGCTCGCTGGATGATGTGGATTCTTCCGTGGCGTGCCATGCACACGAGGTGGAAGGCGAGGCCGGTGACTACATAAGGCGCAAGTTCGAGAACTGCCTGGGTTTGATAGAGGCAGGTTTCCACAAAGAGGCGATTGTGGAGCTGGAAGAGCTCTTAGAGGCCGAGTTCCAACCAGGGGTCATCCATGCAAAGTTGGGCGAGTGCTACCTTACTGTCGACCAGCCCTTCGCGGCAGCCGAGCATTTCGAGAAGGCGTTGGAGGGTAACGAGTTTTCCGTCCAAGAGCGGCTGGACATCCTTTACCAGCTGGCGGTAACCCGGGAGAAGATAGGTGCTGTCGCCCAAGCCATAGAGGCATTAAGAGAGATCCAGAAGATCGATCCCTCCTTTAGAGACGCTTCGGATAAAATCGAACAGCTTACCACTACCGAGAGGAAGTTCGGCCCCTTCTACACTCTGGTAGTAGAGGGCCATCTGAGCGAAGAGCAGTTGGATCGCGCCCGGGAGATGGCGCGGGAGAGCAAGAAGTCCATAGAGTCCATCCTGCTTGAGCAGTTCGGAGTGGACAAGATGGATATGGGGCGATCCCTGAGCAACTATTACAAGGTCCCCTTCGTCTATTTCAACGACCTGGAGGTGGGGAAGACTCCCAACTGCATCAAGGGCATAAAGGAGCATTTCTTCAGGAGCAACGTCTGCGTTCCCATAAGTGAAGAAGGGGGAATTATCAAGGTCGCCATAGATAATCCCAACGACCTCATAAAGTTAGATAACATAAGGCGCGTCCTCCAGACAGGCGATCTCCAGATTTGCGTGGCATTGAAGGAGGATATAGACAATTTCATAGATTATTTTTATGGGAAATATACGGTCTCGGATGGTGACGAGGACGTCTTCGACCAGCTTGAGATCGTGGAAGAGGAAGAAGATGAAGAGGATGACGTCACCGCCGCGGATGTTGATAATGTGGTGGTCCAGCTTGCCAATAAGATCATAGATGATGCTTATCAAAGAAATGCATCGGACATCCATATTGAATCCTTGACCGGCAAGCGGGGTTGTCAGGTGCGCTTCAGGATCGACGGCGAGTGCATGCGTTACCAGTCCGTTCCCTACAACTACAAGAAGGCCCTGGTCTCCAGGATCAAAATCATGTCCGGTTTGGACATAGCCGAGAAGAGGTTGCCACAGGACGGCAAGATTAAGTTCAAGACGCGGACTGGCAAGGTCCTTGAATTGCGTGTGGCCACGCTCCCCACCATCGAGGGCAACGAGGATGTGGTCATGCGTCTTCTGGCGTCGAGCAGCGCCATGCCACTGGATAAGATCGGCCTGCTCGAAAACAATCTCGTCCGGTTCAAGCGTCTCCTGGAGATGCCCTATGGCCTAATATTCGTCGTGGGGCCCACTGGTTCTGGTAAGACCACTACCCTCCATGCCGCGCTAGGCTACATAAACCGGCCGGAGAAAAAGATCTGGACCGCAGAGGATCCTGTGGAAATCGTACAGGAAGGTCTAAGGCAGGTGCAGGTGAAGCCCGACATAGGGCTCACCTTCGCCAGGATATTAAGGGCGTTTCTAAGGGCCGATCCCGATGTGATAATGGTTGGAGAGACCCGCGACGAGGAGACGGCCCATACGGTCATCGAGGCATCCCTAACCGGTCACCTGGTCTTTTCCACCTTGCATACCAACTCTGCTCCTGAGACTGTTACAAGGCTTTTGGGTATGGGCATGGACCCCTACAACTTCGCCGACGCCCTCCTCGGCGTGCTGGCGCAGCGCCTTGTGAAGCGGCTCTGCCCCAAGTGCAAGGAGTCCTACATAGCCTCAAACGAAGAGATGGATGAGTTGAGGTTCGAGTACGGGGACCATCCCAAGCTTCCCTTCGATGAGCTGGTTAAAGGGCCGGTTACCCTTTACCGCGGCAAGGGGTGCAGCCTCTGTCACAATACCGGCTACAAGGGGAGGATGGCCATCCATGAGTTGTTGGTTAATGATGACGTGATGCGCGATCTCATCCAGGGCAGGCGGCCGGTGAGCGAGATCGAAGAGGCTGCTAAGAAAGAGGGGATGTTCACACTAAAGCAGGATGGTATCCAGAAGGTGCTCATGGGTGAGACAGATATAAAGCAAGTGAGGGCGGCCTGCATAAAGTAAGCAGTGTTTGGAACGCACATCCAAGACAAAGAAAAAAAGCCGACGATAGCGCCGGCTTTTTCTTTATCTTTTTTCCCCTCTTTTATATGGCTGAGATTTTGAACTGCTTGACCTCGTCCTCCAGGCGCTGTGCCTGATTCATGAGGTCTTCCATGGACGACAGGGCATTCTGTGCACCCTGGGCATTTTGTATGGCCACCTCGGCCATCTCGTTGAGAAGTGCCTGGAGGGCGGCAGAGCGCTCCCTCTGCTTGGCAGTGCGTCCGGTAATCTCGGAGGAGTTGGCGACGACCTTCGACACTGTCTCGGCCGCTGTCTTGGTGGTGGCACTGGTGGAGTTTGCCGCAGACATGATCTCCTCGGAGAGCTCCATGAGCTGCCTCATGGCCTCCTCTGCCTTCTCGCGCCTTACGGCCTGCTGACCGGTCATCTCCACGATACCTGATGCCAACCGCTTTAGCTCGTCTGTGGAGGAGAGGAGGCCCTGGGTGGAGTCGGCCTGTCTAATAGAACCCTCGGCAATGGACATGGTGACGTCCGCGCTCTTTTCCACTGTGGCGACCATGTTCCTGAATGCCTCTTCGGTCTGGCGGGTGAGGCGCATTCCCTCCTCGACGGTGCTTGTACTCTGTTCGATCAGGGACTCGATCTCCTTCGTGGATTCCGAGGTCCTTTCGGCGAGCTTGCGGATTTCCTCGGCAACTACTGCGAAGCCGCGGCCGTGCTCGCCTGCCCTGGCGGCCTCGATAGCGGCGTTCAATGCCAGGAGGTTGGTCTGTTCGGCAATGTCGGCGATGAGGTCGACGATGTCGCGCATCTGCTCCGCAGAGCTGGCGATCGCCTCCATACCCTTAACGGTCTGTTCCATCGCCTGGCTGCCTGCCTTTGCGTCGGCCATGGCGCGCTGGGCCTGCTGGGCTGCATCCTGGGCGTGGCCCGCCATCTGTTGGAGTTCGTCGGCCATTTTATGAAGTGATTCTGCTGTGCGCGTTGCTGCCTCGGACTGTGCCTCTGCCCGTGCCTGGACCTCCTTGGCGGTCATACCCATGTCTGCGACGGTCTTGGCCGCCCCTTCTGCCCTGGCCCGGTTCTGCTTCGAAATATTGGTAATGGTATCGCTGGTCTTAGCCATCTCGGTGATGATCTCCGCGGCCTCGCGCGCCAGCGCAGCGGACGATTCGGCGTGGGCCGCCACCTCTGCCGCTGTCTGGCCCATGACCGCGATCCTCTGGACCACGTTCCTTGCCCTGTCTGCCTGGGCCGAGGCATTCTCCACGATCCTCTTGGCGACTCCATGCATCTCCTGGCTGGACCTGGAGAAGGTGGTGACCGTATCCATGACATCCTTGAAGGTAACTTGGAGGGTATTGAGAAAGTTGTTGACCGCCTCCGCCATCTTGCCCACCTCGTCGCCGCTGACCACGGAGAGGCGCTCTGTTAGATCCAGATTCTTGGCGGTGCGCTCCAGGAGGGCTGCGGCCTCGGTGATGGGCCTGACCACGTCCCTGTTGATGAAGTAGGTGAGGAGCAGAAGTATGAAGAACACGGTCACATTGGCGCCGATCTGGTGTTTCAAGACCTTGAGAATAGGAAGGAGCAGGGCACGCTTGGGTGCGACGACGACAGCCGAGAAGTTGAGGTCTGAAATACCAAGTCTGCCCGATAGAGGCTGGACAGAGGCCGCCATGTCGGTGCCTCCGCCAACGAACATCTGGATGGACCTGCTACGCGTACCGGCGGAGAGCCCCTGGGGCCTGGAACCGATCTTGGTGGGATCAGAATGGGCGGCGATGAGCCCGTTTTTGTCGAGAAAGTAGGTGTCGGCCTGAAAATCGGCCAGACGGTTCTTGGTCTTGTTCAGGAAACGCTGAACATAGGCCCAGTCAAGGAATATGATCACTGTGCCCTGGCCGTTTACATCTCCCTTGATCAGGGCGGTCCATCCTCCTCCTGAGGCCTTCACCGGCCCGACAAATCCCAGAGAGCCTGTTTTTACTTTGTACCACTCGCTCTTTGGCAAGCGTTTCCTCACCATTGACCTGGTGCTGGCCGCAAGTATGAAACCCGTAGAGTCGGTGATCGAGATGGAGGAGTAGAAGGGCTTTTTATCTACTATGCTACTCAACAGCCTGGAAAGGCGCACATTGTCGCCTCGTGTGGAGACCACCTCACTCACTATGTCCATGTTTCTCAGGATCTGGGCATCATATATCGCCTCTTGGAGCGTGGTCTCCATCCACTCTGCAAGGCCCTGGGACTCGTCGCTCAGCACCTTCATGCCCTCTTGGTAGAAGTGGCGCTGCTGCATCCAATAGAGATAGAGCTGGGCGGACAAGGCGATTGCCACCACAATGCCGATCATCAGAAGCACCTTGGTCCTAAGCCGTAAGTTGTGCATATCTCCTCCTATGGCTCCTTCAATTCTCTTCTATGGATTCTGGTGGCGAGGCGGTAGCTGCCTCTATTGCATCCTCCAGGTGTGAAGCCAGCAAGTCTATCTCAAGGATGGGAATGGGCACATCGTGCTCCACCATTAGGGCCGATACGGTGAAAAGAGACGGGGTGGCCCCCTCCCCCAGCTCTGATATGGAGTGTTCCTCTATGTTGAAGTGCTCGATCCTGTCGATCCTGTCCACGGTTAGGCCAAACTCGTCCTCTTCCCTTCGGACGATCAACACCTTTTTGGAGCCATCAGCTCCTGGCCCCTCGCCAAACAGGATCTCCTCCAAGTCGAAAACAGGGACGACCTCACCCCTAAGATTCTTTATTCCAACCACCTCTTTTCTCGCGTTTGGTAGGGGATAGATGCCCCGTGCGCTGAGCACCTCCTTGGCATGCTCGAGATCGCAGGCATAGGGAAGACCCTTTACCTGGAATATAATGAACGCCCTGGGCGCGTGTGCGATCTCCATAACCATCATGCCTCGTCAACGCCGCTGGAGACGGGTCTTGCAGTGCCCTCCTCTCCTGGGGGAAACACCTTTACATCTTATCGAACAAGCAAGAGATTTCTTTAACCAACTCTTCCTCCAGTTGTTCAACCTTCTCTGGCCGGGCTGCCATCTCCATCCTCTTCGGCAAGGAAGTTTTCAAACTATTATCACTCAAGAGCGATATGTTCAAGTTTTTTGTAAATAGGTCCTTCTGGCGTAAGCGTGCTGGAGAAAATGTGGAATCCCGTGACTTCAAAGGGGAGGGCCTCGAACGAGGCCTTCAAGAAGGCGGCGACCGTCTCCCTTCTCACCCTGCCCTTTGCGCGGGCCAGGGTCAGATGGCCCTTGAAGCCCTTCGGTTCCCGTTGAAACCCTACGGCCTCCAAGGTCTCGTCTATTATGGAATGAAGCTTCTCCAGGAGTCCCCGTGGCTCGTGGAGCCCGAGCCAGAAAACCCTGGGACGGGCCGGTGAGGGGAATATGCCGGTGCCCCTGGGATGTATAGTGAAAGGCGTGATCCCAGCGACCGCCGCTTGCGTCATGGAGGCTATTTCCCTAATGCGTGTTTCTTCTACGTCGCCCAAGAATTTGAGGGTCACGTGAAGGTTGCGGGGCTCAACCAGCTTTAGGTGCCTCCCCTCTTTTGACAGCAGCCGGCGCAAGGGTTCCACCTCCTCTTTGCACCGGTCAGGAATGGGGATGGCCAGGAACGTCCGTATCATAAAGCAGAATCCTTCTTAACCAGTCCATAGCAGTGATCGCGGTGGCAATTTGGATCTCTCTCCTGCCTCCGTCGAAGCTGAAGCGGTGAACGAGGCGCTGGCCGCCCAGCGCCACGGCGATATAGACAGTTCCCACAGGCTTTTCCTTCGAGCCTCCTGACGGTCCGGCTATTCCGGTTACCGCTATGGCGCAGTCAGCCTCACTTCTATCGAGAATTCCTTGCACCATCTCAAGTGCGGTAGGCCTGCTCACGGCACCGAAGCGTTCCAAGGTCTCCTTTTCGACCCCAAGGAGCTCCTGTTTCGACCTGTTGCTGTATGTGACCACCCCCCTATCGAACCACCTGGAACTGCCTGGGACTCCTGTGATCTTGCTGGCTATGAGACCACCGGTGCAAGATTCCGCCACGGCCAGAGTCATTCCCCGCGCGGCCAGCGTCTTTCCCAGCACCTCTTCCATGGATTCTCCACTGTCCGAGACCAGGTGGGGACCGATGAGCTCGCCAGCCCGGTCCGCCGCCCTTGCCAGGATGGAGGCAGCCTGATCCCGGTCCTTTCCACGGGCGGTCAGGACCACATGGACCTCTGGATGGCGCGGATAATATCCGACTTCCACCC
>WFVQ01000201.1 GCA_015491585.1 Deltaproteobacteria bacterium | reverse complement strand
CGATCGAGTGCAAGGTCTATCCGAAGCAGATCGCCTTCAACGCGCTGCCGCACATCGACGTGTTCCAGGACAACGGTTACACCAAGGAAGAGATGAAGATGGTAAACGAGACCAGGAAGATCATGGGGGACCAGGAGATCATGGTGAGCGCCACGACCGTGCGTGTGCCCGTGATTTACGGCCACTCCGAGGCGGTCAACGTGGAGTTCGAATCCAAGGTGACGGCGGATAAGGCCAGGGAGTTGCTCTCCAATGCACCAGGAGTGAAGGTGGTGGACGATCCGGCCAGCAATGTCTATCCCCTCGCCATCGAGGCAGAGGGGCAGGATTTGACCCTTGTGGGAAGGATCAGGGAGGACATCTCCAACCCAAACGGGTTAGACATGTGGATAGTGGCAGACAACATCAGGAAAGGGGCTGCTACCAACGCGGTACAGATAGCCGAACTGCTCGCCGAAAAGTATCTCTAACCAGTGGAGGCGAAGGTGGATAAGGAGGCGATATACCGGGAGATAGAAGCGGCCTTCGGGATGGTTCCCAACTTTTTCCGTTACATGGGAGAGTCCGATTCGGAGTGGCTCGCCTTGAACTGGGAGCGGACCAAGGCGATAATGTTGTCGGAAGGGGCCTTGGACCGGAAGACCAAGGAGCTGATAGCCCTGGCGGTTTCTCTGGTGAACCGGTGCAATTACTGCTCCCTGGCCCACGAGGCAGTCGCTATGGCGGCAGGAGCATCAGAAGAGGAGATAGTGGAGTTGAAGAAGGTGGTAGAGTTATTTTGCAGCTTCAACGCCATCGCCGACTCCCTAAAGGTCCCGTGCGACATCTTCCCTTCGGGCAATGGCGGAGGGTAGGGGCGAGGCGATGGCCTGAAAGAGAGGAGGTGTGGTATGGCGGAGCCCAAGGCAGCGTATTCCAAGGAGTTTCTGAAGGCGGTTGAGGTGGGGAGGCCCCCCAATATCCAGCGCCTCTTTCCAAACTCCAAAGCACTCTTGGTGAGTGGGAAGGTGATAGATCGCGCCCTTATTGCCAAGGGGCAGGCCATGACCATAGCCGCCAATGCCAGGAACCACCTGGTCATAAGGGGCGTGCTCAAGGCGGCCCAGAGGGCCAATGCCGCCGTGATAGTCGAGATAGCGAAGTCGGAGGGCGGGGCGAATGCCTACTGCGCGGTGAACTATTGGAATCTTGCCAGGCAGGTTGATGCAGTCTGCAACGAACTGGGCATAACCGTTCCCGTCGCCATCCACGCCGACCACTACGGCATCAAGAAGGCGGAGGATGTGGAGCGGGCCAAGGTGGAGATCCCGTCCATGTTCGACGCTGGCATCACCTCCATAGCCATAGACGCCTCCCACTTGCCAGACGACGAAAATCTGTTGGCCAATATAGAGCTCAATCCCTTCATCCCGTCCTGGGCCGGCCTGGAGACGGAAGTGGGAGAGATAAAGGGCAAGGAGGGGCTCTCCACCGTGGACGAGGCGCTTTTCTTGATAAAGGGGTTGAACGCCCACTCCATCTTTCCCGACTGGATCGCCCTCAACAACGGCACTACCCACGGGATACAGGCGAGTGACCAGGGGATTCAGGTGGATCTAACCGCATCTATCCATGCCGCCTTAGAGCCCTATCGGGTCTCAGGGGCCCAACACGGCACCTCCGGTAACAGCAGCCAGAGGTTGAAGGAGATCGCCACGAAGACCAGGACCACCAAGGCCAACGTGGCCACCGCCCTCCAGATGCTCTCGTGGGGTGTGGAGGTCAACGACTACGGCAATGCCGTCCTGGACGGAGAAGGGAGATTCAAGAAGCTGCCTGGAGAGGGGGTCGAGGAGGAGCTCTGGGAGGAGATGGTCGCCTATGCCGCAGAGAAGGGGTGGAGCGGCGGAAATTACAAGAAGCTGAACCTCCCCTTCGAGAACAAGATCCTCGGCCAGCCCAGGGAAGTCAGGGAGCGAATGGCCAGGCGGGTCGAGGAGTTCGTGTACTGGTTGTTGACCGAGGTCTTCAATGCAGCGGACACCGCGCCCCTCGCCATCTCCGCCATACTGGAAGCCGGTTCCCATGATCTCGGGCCAAAGGTGGGCCGTATGGAGGATCCGGCCGGCTGGACAGAGGAGAAGATACGGGAGCGTGCCAGGTCTCTGGACAAGAACGAGCCAGGGCCAGAGGGCGACTTCGACGATTGACGCTCATACCGGCTGTTTTACGGTGTCTCCTGCCGGCCGCTCCAGGAGTTGGCCAGTGAGAGTGACAGGCGGCGAGCTGAGGGGGAGGCGGATCGCTGTTCCGCGAGGGCGCAGGGTGCGCCCCACCAGTGACCGGGTGAGGGAGTCCCTCTTCCAGTTGCTGACCAATCTCCTGGACTGGGAGTGGG
>WFVQ01000200.1 GCA_015491585.1 Deltaproteobacteria bacterium | reverse complement strand
CTCCCTGCCCTGCCCCAGCCTCTCGCCCTTGTAGGAGTACCAGGCCCCGCTCTTGTCGATTATGTCCACAGCCACCGCCAGGTCCAAGAGGGAACCTTCCTTTGAGATTCCTTCCCCGTAGTAGATGTCGAACTCTGCCGTGCGGAACGGTGGGGCCAGTTTGTTCTTCACCACCTTCACCTTGGTATGGTTGCCGATGATGTCGGCCCCCTCCTTGATGGCGTTGGTGCGCCTGATGTCCAGCCTCATGGTGGCATAGAACTTGAGCGCATTGCCCCCCGTGGTGGTCTCGGGGCTTCCGAACATCACCCCGATCTTGGAGCGGATCTGGTTTATGAAGATGAGGGCGCACCTGGTCCTGTTGATGTTGGCGGTGAGTTTTCTGAGGGCCTGTGACATGAGCCGTGCCTGAAGCCCGACGTGGGCATCGCCCATATCCCCCTCTATCTCTGCCTTGGGCACCAGGGCGGCAACCGAGTCCACCACTATTACGTCCAAGGCCCCGCTCCTCACCAGGGCGTCCACGATTTCCAGGGCCTGTTCGCCATAGTCCGGCTGCGATATCAGGAGGTCGTCGGTGTTGACCCCCAGCTTCTTGGCATAGACCGGGTCCATGGCGTGCTCCGCGTCAACGAAGGCCGCCATGCCCCCCTGTTTCTGCGCCTCGGCTATGACATGGAGGGCGAGTGTGGTCTTACCCGAGGATTCAGGGCCGTATATCTCCACTATTCTGCCCCTTGGTATGCCGCCTATGCCTGTGGCGATGTCTATGGCCAGTGAGCCAGTGGAGATGGCGGGCACCTTCTGCGCCGTCTTGTCACCAAGGCGCATTACAGCCCCCTTGCCGTATTGTTTCTGGATCTGCGAGATGGCTATCTCTATGGCCCGCTTCTTGTCGTCCTTGGTGGGATTGGGCATGGTATCCTCCTGTAGTGTTGGCCCCGCGATGGAGGCGCTATCTTAACCAACCAGCGGTCGCTGGAAAAGATAGCATATTTGGGCGGTTTTGAAAGGATGGAGGGAATGTGGAGCGCCGGAACAGATAGCCTCAGGGGCCCTGCGCCTGGCAAGGCCCCTGCCTGGATGGAGCTTTAGAACGCGTATTGCAGGGAGAGGACGTAGCCGTCATCCAGTGCTGCCTGGTGGCTGCTGTCGCTGTCGCCGGTATAGGCATAGGAACCCACGAGCATCAAGTGGTCATCGTACATATAGGCTATGTGGAACTCCCACATGGAGTGCGTGGTGTTCTCGGCACCCTTCTCACCCTTGAAGACGTCTCCTACCTCGGCCTCTTGCTGGTACTCCCATCCGACTATGAATTTCTTGAACAGAATTGTCTCGACGTTTCCAAAGAAGAGCCAGTCCCTGTCGTCGCCGAAGCCCAGCACCCCGCGCACATAGGACTTGGTGTTCCTTACCCCTGCATTGAGTATCATTGGAAATGGCAGTCCTGGCACCATCTTGGTGGCAACGGCGTAAATGTCGTAGTCGCTGGTGTCGTCCAAGGGAAGGCTGTCGTCAGCATCGCTGTTCATCCAGATGGCGCCTACGGATACCGCTGGCATGAACTCGATTCCGAACCCCTTCTCTTGGACGAGATTGAGCTTGAGGCTGAAGTTGTCCTTGTCCACGGTCTCGGAGAGGTCTTCTATGTCCACGAACTCGTGGCTGTATCCCAGCTCCACCCTGTTGAAAAGGGAGATGTTGGCCCCCACCGCGAACCAGTTTATAGATGTGTCGGTGAGACGCACATTCCATATGCCCAACTGGGGCAGCGATATGCTCCCGTTTCCCAAAAGCCCCTTCTCTCCCGGTGCCAGGTTGTTGGCCAAGTAGGCAAGAGGATTGAGCGCGCATCCCCCCACGCCTTCCACGTTTGTGAGAGGGGGTTTCGCCTGGGCCAAGGATGAAGACCACAACACGGCGGCAGCGGTGATCATAACAAGAAACTTTTTCATAGACTACCTCCTTTGGAGTGTTTACACATAAATTATCGGTAGATATAGGCGATATGATCAGTGATGCCGCGGCCGAAGGAGTTCAAGTTCTTCCAAATAAATCGGCCCGCCTGGGCGGACCTGAAAATGGTGACCGCGACGATTGCGGCGAACGCCCCAACTATGGCCATCACGAGGTTTGTGATCATCTCGAACTTCCCGTTACCTCATCGAAGCGTTTATCGACCCGTTCAAAGCGCTTATCCACCCGCTCGAACCGCGTCTCCATTTCACGGTGCATGATGTCGAGCCCTTTGTCTATTTCATGCTGCATGAGCTCGAACCGCTTGTCTATAGTAATAGACGATGAACTGGGTATCCTTCGAGGGTCAGGTGGTAAGCGAAATCTTCTGGAACAGAACGGCTTCCCCCGGCCATTGGTCAGGCCGGTGGCAGGAGGACAGCTTGATTTCCTTCAAGGTTATTATCGTTTTCCAGATAGCCAATAGAAGAGATCCAGCCCCCCGGACAATATGTTTCTATCTTTCTTGAAAGGGTCGCAGGGCAGTGATACCTTCGTTTTGAGAACAGCCTTTTCCCCTAAAAAAACAAACCATGCGGGATCTCTTCGGGGAGGTGGGAGAGGAGGTATATAATGGTTAGGATCGCGGCAGCCATCATATTGATCCTTTCAATCGCCACTCCTCTTTATGGCTATGGGCTCGATGTCAGCGAACCACTATACGATCCCGGCGACTCAATCCAGGTCACCTTCCAGTGGAAGGCCGGAGAGGGGGCGGGTATGGGCCAGCTCTTCTCCACCCTGCGCCTGCCCAACGGCTCCCGTCTCTATGTCACTCCCAGGGGCCTTACGCCCCAGCCATCCCCTTTCGGATTGGTAAACCTGGCCAAAAGGGGAGCTGTAACACTCCTGGATTTCCAATATTGGGAGGGAGAGTGGCTCCCCCAGGGAAACTATCGGATAGAGGCATGGATACCTGGTGTCCAGGGTGGGGACGGGCATCCAGCTGAAGCGGAGTTTCAGGTCACTTCCCACTATATCCCCCTCCTTTATCCAGGGAAGGACCCAAAGACCAGGGCCATCCAGGGGGCTCAGGTGGAGGATGGGATATGGCTCGTCTTCGCCGACTACCAATCATCGGCCCACGGTAGGCGCCGTATTTACGCCATGAAGGTTGCCGGGAACGGCAGGACCATGATACCACCCTTCGAGATCGGAGAGACCTGTGGCAACTCCTGCTTTAGGCCAGATGCCAACGTCATGTCCGTTTTACCGGCAGAGGGGGGAGGTTTCTACCTCTTCACTATACCAAAAGACCCTTACGGCCACTACAAGTTGCGGTGGGAGACCTTCGACAGCGAAGGAAGAAAGCTCTCCATCCACGATCTCAAGACCTTTACAGGCTCAAACCACCCCTATTACTTGGCTGCCCTCGGTGCCGATGCCCAGGGCGACAGTTGGGTGGTGGCGGCTTGTTCCAGGGGTCTTTATCTCTACATCAAGGATGCCAACGGCTTCCATGAAGTATCTGTTCTCGAAAGAGGTCAATTCTCATCGTTTCAGCGCTATAAGGCATTTTTCGACAAAAAATCTAAAAAGATTACAATAATCGTCCTTGGTAACAAGGAGACCCGGCTGTTTCGCTACGATGCCTCTGGACACAAGGAGCTTGAGCGCCCTCTCTTGTCCTCCCTGTTTGAGCCGGGCCATTTCCATCCCAAGGCCGTGGGATGGCCGCGGGAGATTTTCCGTACCAGCTCCGGATGGATGCTCTTGCACCTCGGCGGCTCCCGCCGGCCCCTCTACATGATCTTTCTGAACGAAAAGGGGGTGGCCCAGCAGGAGGTGAAGGTCCAGGGCTTGCGGCCTAATATCTACGGAGACGGCGCCTATAGCGCCGTCCTGGATGGAGAGAGGGTCCACCTAATCTGGAGGTCGGGAGATATGGACTTCATGTATGCCGCCTTCACCTTGGACGGCAGACTGATGGTCCGGCCCACCAGCATCTTCCACCGCCGCAACACCACGGGGAGGCCCCTCATTGTCATGCTGGGCGGACACCCCTTCTTGATGGTCCAGGGTCACGACAACCGCACGGGGCATACTGGGCTCATGGGCCTCTTCCTCGGCTATGATTACCCTCCTGGAATGCCCGATCTGGCCACATCCGCCATCCATATCCACCAGCGGCCCAGTCCCTATGCTGCCCTTGGGAAGACCACAAAGGTTATGGTGGATCTCTTCAATCGGGGAGAGGCAAATACCACCGCAGCCACCCTGACCCTCAGCTATCTTGGAAAGGAGTATCTTGCCCAAGCGCCTGCCATGCCGCCGGGTGGCCACAGGGTGGTCACCTTCGCAGTGCAGGAGCCCCCTTTCCTCACCAGGCAGCCCACGCTACAGGTGGTGGCGGCCTCGCCCTCAAACCCCTATGACTGGGCTTTCAACAGCCAGGTGGCCACCCGGATCTATTTTCCCCCTATGACTCCGGTCTTTTCCAAAGGTGCCCGTATCTATTCATGGCTTGTGAGGGACCAGGCCAGCCACAACCCCATCAATGGGGTCCATATC
>WFVQ01000199.1 GCA_015491585.1 Deltaproteobacteria bacterium | reverse complement strand
GTCCGAGACCGTCCAATGTCTGGGCACCTGTGCGGGAGCCGCACCATGCCGTACTTCTCCAATGGGGGTCAAGGCGATCTTGTTCAAGTGGCATCCTCTCAAAGCTCTTGCAGGAGGTTATAACGGCGTGCCGACGATTGTCAACGTGGAGTTTACGTGCTAATCCTCCTCCCCCAGGGAGGAAACGATGACCGGCAGGCCCAGGCTCATTGAGTTCTCGATATTCGCCACCTTTGTCGCGGCATCGCTTACAGGCGCGTTAGCTCTTGAGCTGCCCTTTGTCAGGCACAGCGGGGGGCTTTCCTTCCTGGACGCCCTCTTCACCGCCACCTCTGCGGTATGCGTGACAGGGCTTGCGACCGTTCCCACCTCAGGCTTCAATACTGCTGGCCAGGTTATAATCCTCTGCATGATGCAGCTTGGGGGCATAGGAATCATGACTTTGACCTCAAGCCTCATTCTCTTCTACTCAAATCGCCTCGACCTCAAGCATCGAGTCCAGGCCGCCAAGATGACCGATGCCTTTTCACTCAAGGAGGTTGAGGCTGTTTTGGCGGTAATACTCAAATTTACATTTCTGGCTGAAGTCGCCGGCACTTTCGTTCTTGCAATGGGATTCCTGATAGAGGGGTATCCGTTCTGGCACAGCCTTTACCTCGGCGTTTTCCACTCCATTTCCGCATTCTGCAATGCCGGATTCTCAACGTTCGACTCCAGCATGGTCGGCCAGAATTGGATTGTAAAGACCGCTGTGATGACCCTGATCTTTCTTGGTGGCCTTGGCTACTATGTCATCTTCGATCTCATGGAGTTCATCACGCGACGGGACAGGGTCACCATCCATTCCAAGGTGGTACTGACTATCTCAGGCCTCCTCGTCGCCGCTGGCGCGGTCATGTTCTTCTTCCTTGAAAACGGCGACATTTCTGCCTTAGATGCCCTATTTCAATCTGTTACCGCAAGGACCGCTGGATTTAATTCCATAGACATAGGAGCGATGCACACCATAAGCATATTCGTCCTCATCTTACTCATGATAATTGGGGCATCTCCAGGCTCAACAGGAGGCGGGGTCAAAACCACTACCTTCTTCGTGGCCGTCTCCTCGGTATATAGCGCCCTCAAAGGGCATACCCGGGTGATTATCCTGGGAAGAAGGCTGCCTCAGAGCAACATACTGCGCTCGTTCGCCATGATATTCCTCTATGTGGCCTTCCTCGCGATGGCAACAGGCTTTCTCCTCTATTACGAACCCCTTTCTTTTCTCCGTGGTGTATTCGAGGTCACCTCTGCGTTGGGGACCGTGGGCCTTACCCTCAATGTCACCCCACATCTAACCAGCGCAGGGAAGATCGTGATAATCGTCACCATGCTTGCCGGTAGAATCGGCCCCTCTACATTGGCCCTCCTCTTTCTCAGGGGCGAGAGGCGTAGCCGGATAGATTATCCGGAGGAAAGGCTGATCTTGAGCTAAACTGGGCGGCCCTACCTATTCTGTTCCCTGTGAGCCTTTTGGAGAGCGGACTTTCTCATCACGGCCTTCATACTTGTTGGTGGGCTTGAGCTGATATAAAGTTATCCATCTCGGAGAGATGTGCGACACCTCAAGGTGAGGTTGAGTGTAAATGAATTGCGGGGAATTTTCAAACTTTGGCCATGAAACATGATATATGCGTGATAGGACTCGGAATATTCGGCTATGAACTGGCAGTTCTCCTTGAGAAGGAGGGCTTCGGCGTGCTTGCCATAGACCGGGACAGGCAGAAGATCGAGTCCATAAAGGATCTCGTAACGGCAGCCGCAGTAGCCGACATCACGGACATCGAGGCCATGAAGGAGCTGGCCATCGAGAAGTTCGACCAGGTGATCCTCGGCCTCGGCAGCAGTTTCGAGGACATGGTCCTTGGGACCACCTACCTCCGAAAGCTCGGGGTCAAAAGGATCATAGCGCGCTCCAATACGGCCATCCAGCAAGAAATTTTGTTGAAGATCGGGGCAGACGAGGTGATCCTGCCAGAGCAGGAAAGTGCCGAACGGCTGGCCAAGCGGATCTCCCTGCCCCACATCAAGGAGCTTCTCGAACTCGATCCTGATCTCGGCCTCGCGGAGATCGAAGTCAAGGAGCAGTTGGCTGGGAAGAGCATCATGGAGCTGGATCTGAGGAAGCGGCATAGGATAACAGCCCTGCTGATAAAGAGAGAGGGTGGAAAGGCCCACCTCATCACAGACCCCTCTGTGGTCCTCAAGGCGGGCGACCACCTCGTTGTGGTTGGAAGCGAAGAGGATATAAACAGGGTGTTCTCGTGAAAGTGCCGCACTCTTGCCCTATTCACTTTAGCATCGTCCTGTGAAGAAACGCCTCGACGTCATACTCGTCCAGAAGGGGCTGGCGCCGTCGCGTCAGCGAGCCCAGGCCCTCATCATGGCCGGCAAGGTCTCGGTGGACGGCCGCATAGCCGACAAGCCGGGCAGGCTGGTCTCAGAAGAAGCGCGGTTGTGCATAGCAGAAGACGACAATCCCTTCGTAAGCAGAGGTGGGCTGAAACTTGCCAGGGCCTTGGACCATTTCCAAATCGATGTAAGGGGTGCGGTATGCATGGACGTAGGGGCCTCCACTGGCGGCTTTACCCACTGTCTGCTGGAGAAGGGGGCTGCCAAGATCTATGCCATAGACGTTGGATACGGACAGCTCGACTGGCGCCTGAGAAACGATCCCAGAGTGGCGGTCATGGAACGCACCAACATCCGCCATCTCGCTCCTGGTGCACTACCTGAGCGCCCAGACCTGGCGGTGATAGACGTCTCTTTCATCTCATTGAAGATCGTGGTTCCGTCGGTCCTGCCCCATCTCTCATATGATGGCAGGGTGGTGGCCCTGATCAAGCCCCAGTTCGAGGCAGGGAGAAAGGATGTGGGAAAAGGTGGCGTAGTCAAGGACCCTGACGTGCAAGCCAGGGTCGTGGAGGAGTTGACCGGCTTTTTCACCTCTATCGGACTCGACGTCTTCGGGACCATACCCTCTCCCATCAAGGGCGCGAAAGGCAATCAGGAGTTCCTTATATATATGTCACTGAAACAGGCTCAACAGGAGGAGTAGTGATGGCCCGCTTCATCGGAGTGATGATAGACCTGGCCGGCGCCGCCATGTTTCTCTATTTCTATTTCAGCCCCAGGAATCGCCGTTTTTACAAAAACAAATGGCTCCTCTTGGCCTGTCTCGTCTGGATCGGCCTTGCTGTGTCCGATTTCCATACAGCTATAAAAAAAGAACGAACCACGACCGAGAAGCCGGCACCTGCACCTCTCCATTTCCAGGTGGAAGGTCCGGTTGCGGCATCTCAGCTCCTCTATCGCGCGCCAGAGGGCTATACCATCTCCATCCCTGCTGGATATCGATACACCGACAAGAGGCAAGGGCCTGTATCGTTCTTTGCGGTCAAGGAGTACGGCGCGGCGGGCAAGCGCCTGATAAGCGTCGCCAGGCTCCCAATCAAGGGAGATCTGCACAAAGCGGCAGAGAAGACGGCCGATGGAATGAAGGCGAAACACGAGGAGATGCAATGGAAGATAACCAGTGATGACGGCGGAGTATTTCTCTTCTTTTCCCTTCCTGTTGTCAATGGCACAAAGGAGGGGGTGATGAGATTCGTCAGGACGCCGCAGGGGGTCTATGTGGTGGGGGCGATAGACCGTCATAGTGACGCCGCGGGACCGTCGGCACTTGCCCCTGAACTCGAGGGGGCGGTACGCTCCTTCATCCCTCCTGCCGACGAGGGGCGGCGCGATTCGGGAAAATAGCGTGGGATGCAATTCCGCTTGACAAGAAGCCTTTCCTGGTCGTAAAG
>WFVQ01000198.1 GCA_015491585.1 Deltaproteobacteria bacterium | reverse complement strand
GGGCTCTGGATACGTAGATTCAAGGGATATAATGGAGAAGATAGAGGGCGCCAGGCGCGCCTGGGCCTCGCTCAAAGGGGTGCTGTACGAAGGAAGCGGTTTCGTCCGCCTGCTCAGGCTGTACCGCATGGAGATAGACGCATCGTGGGCGCTCATGGCGCGGCTGGGAGTTGGGGGGCATTGCGCCAGGTGCTCGGCGGAGCGCGTGGAAGGGGGGTGCTGCTCCCAATCCATAGAGGAGTGGTACGAGGAACCGCTTCTTGTGGTGAACCTGGCGCTCGGCGCCGGTTTCCCGGAGGAGAGGGCCGTGGAAGGGGGGTGCCTGTTCCTGGGGAGGCAGGGGTGTATCCTTCCTGCCCGCCATAACTTCTGTGTCAACTATCTCTGCCCTGGCCTCAAGGAGTCTCTGGGCCAGGATGCGGTGGAACGGTTGCAGCGGCAGTACGGAAGGGAGCTGTCCTTGGGCTGGGAGTGCGAGTTGATGGTCATCAGGGCGCTGGAGGGGCTGGATGGTTGAGATCATGCCCTTTTTTCACTACGGCTTTCTGCAGCGTGCGCTGGTGGGTGGTGTGCTCATTGGAGTCAGTTGCGGGCTGCTGGGGGTCTTCCTGGTGCTCAGACGGGAGTCCATGGTGGGGCACGGCCTTGCCCACGTCATATTCGGAGGCGTCGCCCTGGCCATACTGTTGGACACCTCTCCCCTTCCGGTGGCCCTCGCCGTGGCCCTGCTGACGGCATGGACAATGGAGCGCCTGAAGGGGGCGGAACGGTTCGGAGGGGACACGGGCATAGGAATCGTGAGCAGCCTGGGGATGGCCGCTGGACTGCTCGCAGTGTCCAAGGCCAACAGCTTCAATGCCTCGGTGCTCGGCTACCTGTTCGGAGATATATTGAGCATGGGGCAGGGCGACCTCTGGTTCGCCGGCTGCCTGGCCCTGTTCACCATAGGTGTGATAATGGCCTTCTACCACGAGCTGATCTTCGCCACCTTCGACCGGGAGAGCGCCTTCACCTCAGGGGTAAATGCTTCTGCCCTGGACATGGTCTTGAGCCTGCTCACGGCGGTGGCGGTGGTGATAGGGATGAAGGTCGTGGGGCTGCTCATGGTCTCGGCCCTCATAATAATGCCTGCGGCCACGGCCTTGGCCCTTGCCTCCTCATTCCGGCGGGCGATGGCCCTGGCTGTGGCGGTTTCCGTGGTCTCCGTGGCAGGCGGGATCGCGGTCAGCTACTGGGCGGACACACCGCCGTCTGCCACCATAGTGCTCCTGAACGGCCTCTTCCTGGTGGCCGCCCTGCTGTCTGGGAGGTAGGGCGTGGTGGTCCTGGCGTTTCCATCGCGGATGGAGCTGGAAATGGTGATGAAGGGGCTGGGGCCGCTTAGGGAAGAAATCGGCACAGAGGTGATCGGAGTGGGGCCGGTTAGCGCGGCGGTTTCGAGCATGGAGATCCTTTCCAGGACCGGTGCATCCCTCCTGATCCTGGTATAGCCGGTGCCTACAGGGGCAATGGCGGCGGCCTCTCTCCAGGCGACGTGTGCGTGGCGGTCTCCGAGGTGCAGGCCGATCTCGGCAGGTGCTGCGGAGACCGGATGGAGCCCATAGTGATAGGAAAGAAGGAGGTGGGCCTCAGCTTCGAGCTCATGGAGGACATCGCAAGGGCAGAGGAGGTGCTGCGCTTGAAGATAGAGGCACCTGGCGCCCCGATGGCAACGGTCTCTTGCGCCAGCGGCAATGCCGATCGGGCCCTCATGCTGGCACAGGCAAGCGGGGCATGGGTGGAGAATATGGAGGGCGCCGCCGCCTGCGCCGCCGCCAGGCGGGTAGGAGCCGCATTCCTGGAGATCAGGGGAATCAGCAACTGGGCCGGGGAAGGGGACATATCCACATGGAGGCTGGAGCCAGCGGCAGAGAGGCTTGGCAGGGTCCTCAACTCCCTTCTGGGCCGGTGAGCTTTCCACCGCCCATCCGCTCTTCTATCCACCTGCTGGTCCTGATGACGCCCTCGTAGCCGTTCTCCTGGCCGTGGAGCACCTCCTGGAACTCCATCTCCTGCATGGTCCGCATTACCGCCTCGATCCTCTCTATCCGCCCCTCGATCTCCTTGAGCGCCTGGCCTCTCTCCTCATTGCTCCCCGCCCTGGAGAGGGCCTTGGCCCCGGCGCCTATGGCCAGGGCGGAGTTTATGATGTGGTGGGAGAGCACCATGATGAGGCGGTGCACCGCCTCCATCACCGCCTTCTGCCGTTCCCGCTCCTGCCTGAACTTCTCCAGGCGTCTCTCCCTCTCCACCACCATACCTGCCAGGAGCCCCATCACAGAGGCGAATATCACGAACGCCGCGGTCATGGGCAGCATGGAGGGCGAGAATATCAGGGCGAGGAACGACCGCAATCCAGGCGGAGTGACATGGTTTTGGTGCATGCCAGGCGCAAGGGAGAGCACGGCCATGACGTAGGGATGGAGCAGGAGGAGGCCCGCTGCCGCGCCTATGAGTGCCCCTGCTGTCTTGAACGGAACCTTGCGCATGCTCTATTCCTTCCTGGCACAAAAAAAGGAGAGGGATACCTCTCCTTGAATCATATCCCAGCCCTCTCCCAGGGGAAAGGGCAGCTATGGATCATAGCTCCAGGACGATGGCGTTGGAGACGCCGTCCTGCTTCCTGAGCGCGTCCAAGACGGCTTGGTCCACGGATGTGGTCGTGTTCAGGAGGATGACGTTCCTGTTGAAGGCGCTGTCCTGGCCGACGTGCATCCGGGCGATGTTGACCCCGGCCTCTCCCAGGGTGACGCCTATGCGGCCGATGACTCCCGGCTTGTCCTCGTTGTAGATGAGGAGCATGTGGCCCTCGAGGGCCGCCTCCAGGCGGAAGTCGTTTATCTTCACCACCCTGGGCTCCTTCTTGCCAAAGATAGTCCCGGCCACGGTGGTGTCCTCTCCCTTGGTCTTGACGGTCACGGTCAACAGGTTGGTGAAGTCTTCGGCGGTGGAGCTCTTGGACTCCGTAACCTTTATGCCGCGCTCTTCGGCCAGGATTGGTGCGTTCACGAAGTTGACGTCCTCCCTCAGGATGGGAGTAAGCAGGCCCGTAAGGACCGATACGGTGACGGGTTTGGTGTCGAGCTCGGCGATATCGCCCTGGTAGGATATAAGGATCTCGTCAACGGGCGAACCGGCGACCTGAGCGAGGAAGGCACCCATCTTCTTGCCCAGCTCCAGGAAAGGTCCGAGCTTGGCCAACACCTCGCTGCTCACCGACGGGACATTGACTGCGTTCCTCACTTCGCCCTTGGTCAAGTAGTCCGCGATCTGGCGGGCGACGGCCACGGCCACGTTCTCCTGGGCCTCCCTGGTGGAGGCGCCTAAGTGGGGAGTGCATATAAAGTTGTCCAAAGAGAGCAGGGGGTGGTCGGCAGGTACGGGCTCCACCTCGAAGACGTCCAGCGCGGCCCCTCCGAGCTTGCCGGAGGAGAGGGCGTCGTAAAGATCCTTCTCGTTGACTATCCCGCCCCTGGCGCAGTTGATCACCATCGCCCCATCCTTCATCTTGGCGAAGAACTCGGCGTTGAGAAGCCCTTTGGTCTCAGGGGTGAGCGGGGTGTGGACCGATACATAGTCCGCCTGGGCCAGCATCTCGTCCAGGTCCATCAGCGTCACACCAAGTTTCTCCGCCATCTCCGGCCTGATGTGGGGATCGAAGGCGATCACCTTCATCTTCATGCCCTGGGCGATGCTGGAGAGTATGGAACCGATCCTTCCTATACCCACTATCCCCAGAACCTTCCCTGCCACCTCCTGCCCTAGAAACCGCTTCTTTTCCCACTTCCCCGCCTTTAGGGAGGCCGTGGCCTGGGGGATGTGGCGGGACAGCGCCAGGATCATCGCCATTGTGTGCTCGGCCGCGGAGTTGGTATTGCCGCCAGGCGTGTTCATGACGACGATACCCTTCTTGTTGCAGGCAGGAATGTCCACATTGTCGAGGCCTGTTCCCGCCCGGCCCACGACCTTCAGCCTTTCGGCCGCATCTACGACGTCCTTGGTTACCTTGGTGTTGCTCCTTATTACGAGGCCGTCGGCATCCTTGATGGCGTCGAGCAGCTCCTCAGGAGACAGGCCCAGCCTCTCCTCCACCTCGAGCCCTGCCGCGGCCAGTATCTCTTTTCCCTCTTCAGCTATAGGATCCGTGATCAATACCTTCATGACATCCATCCCTCTCAAGATTTTTTATCCGTTAAGCTCCTGCGAAGACCCTCTGTGCCGCCGCAACGCCAGCGCCCGGCTCAACCGCGTGGCCCAGGGCGCCCAGGGCGCGCTCCACCGCAGCCAGGGCCACTATCATGTCCCAGTCAGAGAGGTGGCCCATGTGGGAGATCCGGAAGATCCTCCCCTTTAGCTGCGCCTGGCCTCCTGCGATGGTTATGCCATACTCCTCCCTTAGGATCTTTACCACGTCCTGGCCGTTGACACCGTCGGGCGCCTCGATGACGGTTATGGCCTCGGAAGGGGCCTTGGAGAAGAGGCGCAGGCCCATTGCCTCCACCCCGGCCTTGGTGGCATCTGAAAGGCGCCTGTGATGAGCGAATAGGGCCTCCAGGCCCTGCTCCCTTATGGCGGCCAGGACCTCCCGCAGCCCTATTATCAGGCTCACGGCAGGGGTATAGGCGGTGGTCTCCTTTGCGATGGCCTTCCTCTCCTTGAGGAAGTTGAAGTAGTACTTAGGCAGATTGGAACTCTCCGCCATCCTCCACGCCTTCTCGCTGACCGACACCATCGCCAAACCAGGGGGCAGGGACAGGGACTTCTGAGAGCCAGTGACCACAACGTCGAGCCCCCATTCGTCCGTCTTCAGATCGTAGACACCCACGGCGCTTATGGCATCGACCACCAGTATGGCGTCGCGCCCTTTCAGCATCTCCCCAAGCTCCTGCACCGGGTGCTTCACCCCCGTGGACGTCTCGTGGGCCTGGACGAACACCGCCTTGGCGTCGGGATTGGCGTCCAGCACCCGTTGGACCTCTGCCGGATCCACGGCCTCTCCCCACTCCACGTCTATGTTTATGGGCACCACACCGTAGGCCTCGCAGATTTCGGCCCATCGCTCCCCGAACTTTCCGCCACGCACCACCACGGCCTTGTCTCCCCGGCTCAACAGATTGGTGACCGAGGCCTCCATTCCTCCGGTGCCAGAAGAGGCGAAGATAAGCACGTCGTTGTCGGTCTGGTACAGGTACTTGAGGTTTTCGCGCACCTCTGTGAGTATGGCCGAGAACTGAGGGGAACGGTGGTGCATCATGGGCTCGGCCATTTTGAGGAGGACCTCCGGTGCCACGGAAACCGGGCCGGGGGCCATGATGAAACGCTTCTTCATGAGATCTTTTCTCCTTAACGGCAAATTGGTTTCCACTTATCCCCAAAATCGTTCACTCTGTCAAGGGGGCGCCCCAGCCGCCACCGCCAGGCGTCCTTATCTCCACCAGATCGCCCGGGCCTACGCTAAACGTCGCCTTACCCCTTAGCCTCTCCCTCCTCCCCTGACGCACGGCTATGTCATATCCCCTCTTGCCCGGCGCTCCCCCGGCCACACCGTATGGGGCCAGCCTCCTCCGTTCGGCCATGATGCTCACCTGGGCCGGTGCCAGGAAGCGGTAACGCCTCACCATGCCGTCCCCGCCACGGTGACGCCCCTTTCCTCCAGAACCGCGCCTGATGGCATACTCCTCGACCATGAAGGGATAGCTCTGCTCCAGCGCCTCGATAGGGGTGTTGAGGGTGTTGGTCATGTGGGTATGGACCGCGGAGAGGCCCGGGCCGCCAGGCCTCCCCCCCATGCCGCCTCCTATGGTCTCGTAGTAGGCGTAGCCGCCGTCCGGCCCTTCGCCGCCAACTGCGATGTTGTTCATGGAGCCGCAGCTAGCCGCCGGGATGCGCTCCGGAATCGCCTCGGCCAGGGCCCCCATCACCGTATCCACGATGCGCTGCGATGTCTCGACGTTTCCCCCCGCAACCGGAGCGGGAAAGCGTGCATCCACCACGGTGCCTGGCCTGGTCACTACGCTTATGGGCTTCATGATGCCGCCGTTCAGGGGATACCCGCCCCCCAGCAGGCAGGAGAAGACGTAATAGACCGCAGAATGGGTGACGCTCTTCACCGCATTGATGCCGGTGGGCTGCTGGGGGGCGCTGGAGGAGAAGTCCAGCTTTACGGTCCCCCTACTGACCGTGATCTCCACAGAGATAGGGATAGGCTCCCTTCCTATGCCGTTGTCGTCCAAATAGTCGGTGAAACAGTAGGTTCCATCGGGAATCTCGGTGATGACGCTCCTCATGACCCGCTCGCCGTAGGAGACCAATTCGT
>WFVQ01000197.1 GCA_015491585.1 Deltaproteobacteria bacterium | reverse complement strand
ACAATAGGTTATATTTTTGCTTAGGGGCTAGCAAGCTGGCACTACTCTTGCGAAAAGGGGAACAAGACAGCAGGGAGGGAGGTATGACATGCCCCTGAAAGAGTATTCCGGCTGCCAGTTCTTCACGAAGAACGGGATCAAGATCCCCAAGCCAACCGTCTTCAGGCTCTCGAAATATCGCAGGCAGTTGATGTTGTTCCATGAGCGCGGTGTAGATGTAGTATCCTCCGAGCTCCTGGCCAGGGTCACCCGGGTGCATCCGGCCCAGCTCAGGAAGGATCTCTCCTATTTCGGCCGCTTTGGGGTGCGCGGCGTAGGCTACGATGTGGCCAAGCTCCTTGGAGAACTGACGGAGATATTGGGACTGGGCAGGAAGTGGAAGGTGGTGCTGGTAGGGGCGCGCCTTGGCAGGATGTTTCTCAACAGCCGCCATCTCCAGCGCTCCAACTATGAGATAGTCCTCGCCTTCGACGATGATCCCTCAGAGATAGGCACCTGCCTGGAGGAGGAGATAGAGGTGCATGACTTGGCCAGGCTGCCGTCCCTGGTTCCCGAGCACGATGTCTCCATCGCTCTGCTGGCGCTCGGAGGCGCCCGGGCGCAGCGTGCGGCCGACCTGCTCGTGGAGTGCGGTGTCAAGGGCATTCTGGCCCTGGCCGCAGGAGAGCTGCATGTGCCCAAGGATGTCGCGGTGCAGTACTTGGATCTCTCCGCCCTTATGGACGCCATCACTTTCGATCTCGTGCAGACCGGTTCCCTGAGAAGGGGAGGGGAGAGGATGATCGAAACCAATCCGCCCCCTGCTGGGTGATAGGTGGGCGGCTGGTTGGAGGCCTGTGGTTTCCGGTGCAGTGCCGGATCGGAGAAGCCCGCCACGCACTGCGCCGGAGGAGCGTAAACCTCAAGATAAGGAGGATGACATGAGAGTCAGAGAGCAGTTGGGCGTCTTGGTGGGAGTGTTGTGTGTCGTCACTATCGTGATGGCCTTGGGCGCCGGCAGCGCTGCCGCGTTGGAGGCGCAGATTGGCCAGCCAGCTTACAAGGCCGGATCCCCGATAACCGTGAAGGGCAAGATCGAGCCCGGCCAGGACCTCTTCGTCACCATCTGCACTGACAAGATGTTCAAGGCCGATCTGGCCCTGGGAGATAAGGAGCGCAAGAAACTCAAGAAGCTCTTTGGCGACACCGAGATTCCTCCTATCTACTATGTAGTAACCAACAAACCCGACGTATTGGCCACGCCTAAGTCGGTATTCAAGGGCCAGAAGAAGGGGATCTTCGCATTTCCGCCGTTCAAGTTCGCCGTCAGGGTCAACAAGATCAAACAGTGGGAGGAGATACCGGAAGATGCCAAGGCGGCCCTTGCTCCAGTGGTCACTTCGGAGCAACAGTGGAAGTTCCTCATCTATACCCACGAGACAAAGTTCGGAATCAACACCATCAGCAAGGAGAAACCCATCGGCGGCGGCAACGCCAGGATGGTCCTGACCGACTACGGAGCGCAGAAGGAGGGCTGGAACAAGGGGGTGACCCTGAAGCTGGACAAGGCCACAGGTGAGTTCGAGGTCACCATGAAGCCCTACAAGAACATCGCGCCTGATACCATGATGGCCGTTTATGTCAACGGCCAGAAGGTAGGCACATACAAGGTGGAGCCCGCTGGGTTCTTCTTCAAGACCGCCAACACCTACATGAATCCCCTGGTGGTCCTCCTCGGCGCCTTCCTTATTGGAGTCCTGTTCGTGATAATGGGCGCAGCAGGCGGGCTCTTCACCGCGGCCTTCCAGATCACCGTTCTCGGCACCAAGGGGCCGCTGGGTGTCAATGCCGCCAACACGGTCAAGCCGACCAATCTGTTCCTCACCCTCTGCTCACCGGTGACAGGACTCATAAACTACTTCAAGGACAGGCGTTTCGCTTGGCCCGTGGCCATATTCTTCGCGATCGGTATCGTCATAGGCGCCTTCTTCCTTGGGCCCAACTTCTCTGCCAAATACCTCCCCATGAAGGCATACAAGTTCTATCTGGGGATAATCTGTCTCTTCATAGGGATCAAGCTCTTCCACGAGAGCCTGCCCTCCACCATCGAGAAGAAGAAGGCCCTCAAGGCGGTGGTCCAGAAGTTCAACGAGGCGGTCAAAAAGGCCAAGGAGACGGGCGAGGCCGCTGAGATGGGCAAGGTGGAGTTCGACAAGTTCAACATCATCAAGTTCGATATGCGGTTCTGGGGAGAAACCTTTGTGGCAAGGCCATTAACCATGCTCATATCCGGCATACTCATGGGTATGATCGCGGCCTCCTTCGGTGTGGGCGGAGGTTTCATGTTCATGCCCTTCATGACCTCGGTTATGGGATATCCAATGTACCTGGCCGTGCCCATCGCCCTGGCTGGCACCTTCGCAACCTCGTGCGGCGGCATAGCCAAGTACATCCTGCTGGGTTACTCTCCCGATTGGCTCATGGCCGTGTGCATAGCCGTCGGTGCAATAGGAGGCGGAATGGTGGGGCCCAAGATCCAGAAGAAGCTTCCGGAAATCTTCCTCAAGAGGCTGCTGGCCACCGCCCTGATAATCGTGTTCATGAAGTACACCAAGCTTTTGTGGTTCCTGAGATAGGGCCATGACCGTACTGGATTGGCTCTTCGGGGCGATCTGCATCCCCCTCTTCTCCTGGCTGGCTGGGGCGCTCCAGGCGGTGATCCTGGAGCCCCTGGCCCTGGCCGGAGCGCCGGTCGGGCTCAGGGTGGTCTTGGTGGGAGGGCTGGTGGGTCTGGCATCCCTGGCCATAAAGCGGCTGCTGAGGGTCGATGAGAAGGAGCGTCTCTTCCAGCAGGAATTCGCTACGCGTCGGGGAGAACAGGCCGACTTCGGGCTGGTCAAGGATTGGAAGTTGCAACAGGTGCTCTACAAGGCCAGCGACCAGGAGCTCGACGAGATGTATAACGAGTTCATCGCCAAAAAGTTCGCCTACTTCGGCATGACCTATCTGGTACCGATATTCCTGGCGCTGTACTGGCTCGATTGGGCCTATCCAAGGGAATATCTGATCGCCCGTTTCGGTTCGCCCTTTGCCGTCCAACTACCGTGGAAGGATTTCCTGCCAGGGCTCTCGGTGCCCGCCTGTTTCTTCGTGGGTTTCCTCGGGGTGATATTTCTATCCAGGCGGCTGGGCAAAGGGCATGGTTCCAAGGCGATGCTCGGCAAGGTGAAGGAAGGAGTTGAGCTATGAGCAAGACTGTCTGGAGCATGTGTGGCATGTGCTCTGTGCGCTGTCCCATTAAGGTGGAAGTGGAAGACGACAAGGTCAAGTGGATCGAGGGTAATCCGCACATCCTGGGAGGCGCGCTGTGCGCCAAGGGATCGGCAGGCAACGCCCTCTACAACGATCCTGAGCGCCCGCAGACCCCTCTGATCCGGCGGGGCGGCCGCGGCGCCGGCCGCTGGGACCCGGTGAGCTGGGAGACGGCCATAGACTACGTGGGCGAGAAGCTGGAGAACATCATAAATAAGTACGGCGCACGTTCCATCGTGTTGAGCTGTCGTGGAGGGCCGTTCGTCGATCTCTTCAAGGCCTTCATCCACGCCCTGGGCTCCCCCAACTTCACCAACCACGACAGCGCTTGCGGCAGGAACGTCCACCACGCCAGCCTGTCGGTCTATGGCCTGGGAAGGAAGGGATTCGTCTATGACATCAAGAACGCCAAGCACCTGGTGCTGTTTGGCAGAAACATCCTCTCGTCGCTGAGGGTGGCCGAGGTGAACCAGGTGATGGACATGCTGGACGCAGGCGGCAGCCTCACCTACGTGGACGTGAGACAGACCCTCACCGGGATCAAGGCCACCAGGTTCTTCCAGGTGCGTCCGGGCACGGACTATGCCCTGCTCCTGGGGATGATCCACCAGGTAATCAAGAGCGGGGCCTACGACAAGGAGTTTGTCGAGAAATATTGCGTGGGCTTCGACAAGCTCGCCGAGTTCGTGGAGCAGTACACGCCGGAATGGGCCGCAAAGGAGTGCGGTGTCAAGGCGAAGAAGATCCTCGATTTCGTTGACGAGATCGGGGAACAGCGGCCCAAGGTTATCTTTCATCCAGGATGGATGTTGTCGAGATACAAGGATTCCTTCTACGCCAGCCGTGCCCTCCACATCCTCAACGTGCTCATGGGCAACGTGGAGACCGAGGGCGGCCAGATCTTCGCAAAGGGGCCTGGCGACTGTGGCAAGAAGGGGTTAAGGAGCCTCGACGCCAACATCCCCAAGCCCGAGGAGAAGAGGGCGGATGGCGTCGGATGGCGCTACAAGCATTTCGACAAGGGGCCTGGGCTGTTTCACCTCTTCTACGACGCCATGATCACGGAAGATCCTTATCCGGTGAAGGCCCTGATTTGTTACCGCCACGATCCCTTCACCTGTTTCCCTGACATTCAGGCCCAGAAGGAGGCCCTGGACAACTGCGATCTCCTGGTCTCCATCGATGCCCACTACAGCGAGTTCGGCTGGTACAGCGACGTGATCCTTCCGGAATCCATCTATCTGGAGCGCGACTCCATGATAGCCACCCAGAAGGGCCCGAAGCCCAGGTTCATAGTCCGGCGCCAGGCCGTGCCGCCCAAGTACAACACCAAGCCATGCTGGGAGATATTCAAGCTCCTCGCCGACAGGCTCGGGGTGGGACAATACTTCCCATACAACACCATCGAGGAGCTGTGGGAGTGGCAGTTGGAGCCTACCGGATACAAGATCGAGGACTTCGATGAAAAGGGCTTCGTACCCCTGGCTGATAAACCTGTGATGTACGACAGGGATAACCTGGAGGGGAAGTTCAAGACCCCTTCCGGGAAGATAGAGCTGGTGAGTAGCAAGCTGGAGGAGGTGGGGCTGCCCTCTTTCAAGCCGTATGAGAGTCCGCTCCATCCACCCAAGGGCCAGTTCAGGCTCATATTCGGAAGGGCGCCTGTGCACGCCCACAGCCACACCATCAACAATCCTCTCCTCAACGAGCTCATGCCTGAGAACACCCTTTGGATCAACTGGAGGGCTGCGCAGAAGCTGGGTATATCCCAGGGCGACCTCGTGGACGTGATGGCCGATTCGGTCAAGGCCACGGTAAAGGCCCATGTCACCGACTTCATCCATCCCGAGGCGGTCTATACAGTTCATGGATTCGGGAGGCAGGTGCCTCTTCAATCCAGGGCCTACCACGCTGGTATGGCGGACCAGAAGCTCCAGGAAGGGCTCTTGTTGAGCATGGACCCGGCAGGCGGCGGGCTGTGCCTATGCGAGAAGTTCGTAACCGTACGGAAGAGCCCCCGCAATCCCAAGAGGAGGGTGGAGCTATGATGAACAAGTACACAATCTATCTCAACTCCAAGAGGTGCATAGGCTGTCACGGCTGCGAGGTCCACTGCAAGGCCAACAAGGGGCTGCCGGTAGGTCCCATCCTCTGCGAGATCACCCACGAACCGCTGAAGCCGGTCAGGGGGGTGCCCAAGACCGAGTACCGCTTCCGGTCGTGCTACCACTGCGAGGACCCATTTTGTGTGAGGGTGTGCCCCACCGGGGCCATGCAGAAGCGTGAAGACGGGATAGTGTTCGTGGACTACGAGACCTGCATCGGCTGTATGGCTTGCGCCGGCGCCTGCCCGTGGCATATACCGCAGTTCAACCCCGACACCGGCAAGGCGGTAAAGTGCGACTATTGCATGGACAGGCTCGACCAGGGGCTGAAACCGGCGTGCGTAACCAAGTGTACCACTCATGCCCTCAAGTTCGTCAGGCTTGAGGAGATATAGAGGGCAGGGACGGGCCGCGCTCTCTCCCTCCGGCGGCCCGTCCCTTTTGTTAGGCTGTTGCCGGTGCTGCTATCCTATCCAGGTGAAGTCCTCACCATAGGTCCCGCCTGGCCGGCCGTCGTTGTCGCCGTCCAAGGGGCGTCCATATTGATCTTTGGCCCGTCCACCATCTATGGTGATCCCAAAAACTGCATCAGGGTCAAAACACAAGAACTGGTCCGTATCGTCGTAGGAGGTCCACTGCATGACTGTGTTGGACTGCCAGGTGATATGGCCCCTCACCACCTTGTTTCCCCTGCGACAGTAGGAGTAGAATCTGAAGACACTGACGTCGGTGATTGAAGAGCGGTCCACAGGGCCGCTGAAGAAGACGGTGATACGCATCTTGGTCTTGTTGCCCTCCTTGATGGGCTTCCATCTGGCCGAGGTCACGTGGACCAGCGGCGGTTCCTTGACCACAAAGTCCTTGGATAGGCTGTTGTTGGCCTCGTTGGATTCTTTCACCTGGTGGGCGCTGTCGGCCACAGCCCTAACCCTGTATGCGAGGGGCCGCGAGAGCCTGCCGTTCCAGCGTATTTCATAGCTTTTGCCCGGAGCCAGTCCCTTTATGTTGAAGACCTCTGGAGTGGATGAACCACCTATCCAGAGCTGAGCCTGGAATGGCCCTGCCGCTACCGGCCCGCGGTTGAGGACGAAGGCCGATATGTGGATGACGCCCTTTGTAGTGGGGTTGGACGGGGTTATGGTTATCTTCTGAATGGTAAGGTCGGGCTTCAGCTTGCTCAGATTGCGCCAGTCGCCCTTGACAGGGTAGGAGCGGGGGGTAGGCTGGGCCGCGCTCCCCGAGGAAGAGCCTGCCAATGCCGCTCCTGTCAGAGAGATGGCCACCAACAGAGACAGTGCCACCATACAGATGGGGTTGATGATACCTGTTGCTCTCATCTTCCATACCTCCTTCGAGATATTTTGGATCATCGTAGTCTCGGTTTTTTAGTGGTCTCTTCTCCTTGAAAAGTTCAATTTTCGTTTTATCCACCCAGCTTTGTTGTTTATGAGGCTGAAATGGAAACGATCTGGAAAGGATGGCCTTCTTTTACAGAAAGCTGTCTTTTATTGTGGCCTTTTGACTAAGTATTGACATTTCAGACGCACGGATTATTTTATTTGAAATTTTCGAAAATATAAAATTCAATTTTATGGTCTTT
>WFVQ01000196.1 GCA_015491585.1 Deltaproteobacteria bacterium | reverse complement strand
GATATGGCCTCTCTTCTTTAAAGGAGTCTATTATCCCAAAGAGCTCTCCGTGCGCTTGCAATGGTGGATCTTTTGGCGCCGGGTGGCGGCCGGGCTCTCGTCTGGTCAGCAGGATCAGCTCTTCGCCACCGTAGCAAAGGTGGTCCTGCCTCCGGTGAGCAAGCGGGCCAAGAGGAAGAAAACAAAGATACGGGTCCCTGGAGAAGAACTAAGGGAGATGTGGCTCATGGCGGCCAACCTGGAACGGCTGCAACCCGAGGCCAAGGTGCGCCTTGGCGAACAACTGGTCTCAAACATCGAAAAGGGCCACCGTTTTAGAGGAGATCAGTGGGCCCTGGCCAGGATCGGAGCACGCATGCCCTTATACGGCCCTATGGACCGTATAGTTCCACCGTTGAAGGCACAAGAGTGGATCGAGCGGCTATCCAACTCCGGCAAGCTCTCTCCCAAGGAGCTACTGGAGATATCCCTCTCCCTGGCCAGAATGACCGGCGACAGGGCCATAGATCTCGAAGGCGGCTTCTTGAAGAAGCTGGCAAACAGCCTCTCGGCTTCTGGAATCCAGGAAGAAAAACTGCTACCCTTGCAGAAGGTGGTGGAGATGGACCGCCAGCAGCAAGATGCTGCATTCGGCGAGGGGCTCCCCGAGGGAATTATCCTGATATCCGAAGAAGGAGAGCATGAGGGGTAGAAACATCCTGCTCTATATCTTTCTTGCCATAGGGGTCCTCTCATTCTACGTGGGGACGAGGAAGGCAGTGGAGGGGATAAGGGCAAAGTCATGGCCCACGGCGAAAGGAAGGATTGTCACCTCCAAGGTGGACGAAATCCGTACCGAGCAGAAAATGCGGATCGCAAGGCTCTGCCTTAAGGTGGACTATCTATACATGGTTGACAACGTGATCTACGAAGGGCACAGGGTTAACGTCGGCTGGTCCTGCTTTGGCACCCAGGCCTCTGTGGAGGAAAAGCTGAAGCGTTACCCCCCAGGCGCAGAGGTCACTGTGTACTACAACCCTGCTTACCCGTCTCAGGCGCTGTTGGAGCCCGGGCTGGACTGGTCCATCTTCTTCCTCTGGGGTATTGCCTCGATAAGCTTCGGGATCGCCTGGCCGCTCCTCAAGGCAAGGCGGCGATAAATCACCTGGAGCTCTGCCAGCAGAGGCCCTTGAGTATCTCCCCCAGCCGGACCTGCTGAGGCTGCCCTAACTCGATAAAGCGGAGACCGGCCCGGCACCGGAGGCCGTGCCGCCTTACCCACCTCACCTTTCCCCGCACCTTCAAAGGAGGGGAGACCGGGAGAGTAACGGTCAGCTCCATGCCGGGATGGAAGTTCCTCATGGCTTCTATCTGCATCCCTTTGGAGCTGATATCCAAGACCTTGCCCTGGAAGAAACCCATCCCGTCGGAAAAATTTATCTCTTCCACCAGAGAGAGCCTCTTCTCCCACCGCCTTTCACTATTGGTACCAACCATACTCCACCCCGTTTCAATGGGTTGAAATACTATACCCGTTTTTCTCCGCTCATGGCAAGTGTGTGCAGAGCGACAGCAACGGAAGACGGTTTTGAACCTTTCTACCACCTCTGGTACAGAAAAGGAACAAGAACAACTACAGGAGGTGTTGCGATGGGGAAAAAATGGTTAGCGGCTACTGCATGTGTTGCGATCCTGGCACTGGGAAACCCGGCGGATGCGGGCACTCTTCTCCCAACCACAATCAAATGTCCCAGCAGGGTTACCGGCGTGAACATTGTCCCGACGACGGTGTTCAATACGCCGCCGGGGTGGCAGAAGGTGACTAACTATGGCGGGTACAAGGGTGTCACGCTGCCGCTCATAGGACACGGCATATCAGGCAACCAGATGTGGTGCAGCTATGGCATTGTACCCAGCAACATGGCCAACTCTTACAACCTGGCCATAATCCAAAGGCCGTTTCCCCATGGAACGCGCTGTTCCAAGATCTCCAACTTCTCTTTCCGCTGTACCCCCTCCAGCAAGCATATTGGCCCAGACATACCCAAACTGCGTTAGTCCTAAAAAAGAAACGGGCCGCTCGATGCGGCCCGTCTTGCTCCAAAGCCCCAAGCAGATTATATTTCCAACCACGCGGAAGCGGAAAGGGCGCTGGTGGCCCTCCCGGACTTCAAATCCGGTGCACGGGGTGAGGAGCCCCGTGGGTGGGTTCGATTCCCATGCGCTTCCGCCATTTTATTTTCATTCCTGGGCACGTCTGAGCTCTGCAGATAGTGGGTAGCGCACTGGATACCTGTTGGGGTCCAACACCATCTGGCACCCTATCCGCTTAGAT
>WFVQ01000195.1 GCA_015491585.1 Deltaproteobacteria bacterium | reverse complement strand
GATCGGACAGGTCGCCGAAGATCCTTACATCTGCCGGACATGCCGCAGCACAAGCGGTAAGCTTCTCTCCTTTGGAGAGCCTCGTGTCGAAGCAGAAGTTGCACTTGTCGATTGCCCTGCGCTCTTCATGGAAATAACGGGCGTTGTAGGGGCAGGCTGCCATGCAGGTCTTGCAGCCAATACACTTCTTGTAGTTCATCATCACAATACCCGTCTTCTTGTCCTTGTAGGTCGCCTTGGTAGGACAGACCCTTACGCACGGAGGACGGTTGCAGTGGTTGCAGAGCACCGGCATGAACTCCCTCTGCTTCTCCTCGGGCCCGATCACCAGCTCGCGCTCCAGAATGGTGGTGCGGTAGCCGTAATCTGGCACATGGTTCGTCTTCTTGCAGGCCTCCTTGCAGCGCTCGCAGTCTATGCAACGGTCTTGCCTCATGACCATGCTGTAGTGGGGCTTGTATGGATACCGCTTTAGGTAACCACTCTCCAAGGCCCCGTAAACATTTCTGGCGGAGGTGAGGGAGAGCACTGACCCGCTGGCAAAGACGCCGGTCACAACGAGGCCCAGCTTGAGAAAGCGGCGCCTCTCGTCCGAGGGAAGGTGCTCCACACCTTCATTCCTCATCTTTTCCAACCTTTCAAGTTCTTTCAACTTCATGATAATCGCCTCCATTTTGTGGCTTCTGGCATGACCACGGTTTCACCTCAAAAGAGCAAAGCACAATTTACTGAACAGCGCCTCATTGTCAAGTTCACTATTTTCACAATCCCAGCCTGTGAAATCAGGGGCAACCGCCACCACTTGCCCTTCACTCCGGCCCACACTATAGTTTTAAATAAAATTTTTTTAGACGAAACAGCATGGACAGCCTCATCAAAAAGAAGGCCGGGCATCCCCGGCCGGCCCTGGAATCAGACAAACGGCTCATCTTCATCCTGGACCGGGATTGGAGAATCGAGAGCTGCAGCCAGCCTCTTCCTTCCCCATTCGGCCAGGGGAAAGAAGCAGAAGGAACGGAGTGCGAACGCTTCTTCGAGACCATTCTTGGCCAGCGGTTTCAGGGCCTGAAGGAGATTATCAGAGAGCGTGTCGAAAAGGGCCTGGCCGTGGGAGAGATAGAGACCGAGATCGCGCCGGTGGAGGGATCGGATCACCGGTTGGTGATGCACGTCATACCGCTCTTCTACAAGGATGGCTCCCTAAGGGGCGCGGGCGTCCTGCTCACGTCGCCGTTCCACGGAAGGCACATCTCCCGCCTCGTCCTCGACAGCATCGCAGACGGGGTCTTCACCGTGGACAAGAACTGGAGGATTACTTCATTCAACAAGAGCGCCGAGGCACTAACGGGCTGGAAGGCCCAGGAGGTGGTAGGAAGGCAGTGCAGGGACATCTTCCGGTCCAGCGTGTGCGGCCACGGCTGCATACTTGCACAGTCAATAGAGGAAGACCTGCCCATAGTGAACAAGGCGATCTTCATAAGGAAGAAGAACGGCTCAATACTCCCCATAAGCATAAGTGCATCTCCACTGTTTAATGCGGCCGGGGAAATAATAGGAGGGGTGGAAACCTTCAGAGACATCACAGAGTCCATCGAGAAGGAACTCATCCTCGAAAGCATCTCAGAGGGCGTCTTCACCGTAGATGCCGATTTCAACATCACCTCATTCAACAAGGCGGCCCAGGCCATCACCGGATACACCCAGGAAGAGGCCGTGGGCAAGAGCTGCCATGAAGTCTTCCAGTCTGATCTGTGCGGGACCGAGTGCCCCATCGCGTTGAGCATGGAGGAAGGCGCTCCAACCGGTGAAAGGACAGTATATATAAGGACCAAGCATGGCAAAAAGGTGCCGATAGCCGTGAATGCCGCCCCCCTAACAGACCACCAGGGTAACATAATAGGAGGGGTGGAGACCTTCAGGGACATGAGCGAGGTCCTGCAGCTCCGCAAACGCCTCTCGGATCGCTTCACATTCGAAGACATCATCAGCAAGAACGCCCAGATGCAGCGGATCTTCGCCATTCTGCCAGACATCTCCAAGAGCGACAGCAACGTCTTGATCCTCGGGGAGAGCGGCACGGGCAAGGAGCTCATCGCCAGGGCCATCCACAACCTCAGCAACCGCAGAAACGGACCGTTCGTGGCCGTGAACTGCGGAGCGATCCCTGACACCCTCCTGGAATCGGAGCTATTCGGCTACAAGGCCGGTGCCTTCACCGACGCCAAGCGGGACAAGGCGGGGAAGTTCGCCGCGGCCCAGGGAGGCACCCTGTTCCTCGACGAGATTGGAGACATATCCGCGGCCCTACAGGTGAAGCTGCTCAGGGTGCTCCAGGACAAGACCTACGAGCCCCTGGGCTCCAACAAGGCGGTCAAGGCCGACATCCGCATATTGGCAGCAACCAACAGGGACCTGGAACAGCAGGTCAAGGAGGGGACCTTCAGGGAGGACCTCTACTACCGGCTCAACGTGGTAAAGATCCTCCTCCCCCCTCTGCGGGAGCGGCTGGAGGACCTGCCCTTACTGGTGAACCACTTCATCCACAAATTCAATGTGGAGAAGGGGCGCAACGTCACCGGGATCTCCCAAGAGGCCCTTGCCCTGCTCATGCGCCACGACTATCCTGGCAATATCCGCGAACTGGAGAACATCATCGAATACGCCTTCATCCTCTGCCACACAGGCGAGATAAGGGCGGAGCACCTCCCCGAGCCCTTCTCCACCAAGAAAGCAGCGGAACAGAAAAAGGGGCTGTACAACTTCACCTCCCCCATGTCGCTGGAGGAGATAGAGAAACAGGCGATCTATCAGGCCCTGGAGCGGAATAAATGGAAAAAGATGGCCACATGCAGGGAGCTGGGAATCTCCAAGGACACCCTGAGAAGGAAGATAAGGAAGTACGGGCTGAAGAGGCGGTTTCCGGGAGCGGTCCTGGAGGAGTAAAAGACCGCCGCCTGCATGCCGAGTTGGAAGAGGCACTCCTGGCCCTGGACCAGGGAGGCCCTAAACTTCTCCTTGGCCGCAGAGATCGCATACGCATCTGGAGCTTACCCATCCTCGCTGTCACACTCCTTTTTGGGACACACGTGATGCTCGGCGACCGACTCTTCTCCTTACTTCCTCCCTTACCACCTAAGCCACGTTATATGTACCCCATGAGGGACTACATTGCTTCGACATGGAATCTGGTCCATATCGCATGGACATCACTATGGGCCATTGGATTCACCGCTACATTCTTCATTGTGCGCTCATGGCTGCTTAGACGTAGTATAAAACGCGGCCTTATACGGCTATTGGAGCTGAAGCCGAAACTCCATAAAGCCAAGATACGTCTCTTTCTCGTGGCTAGCCGTAGAGGATGGAGAGAACGGCCCTGGTTTGCAGCCGCGGCCAGCACCTTCCCGCCAGGGGAGATGCCTCCTCTGCCCTTGGTTGTGACGCAACAGCAGAAGAGTTTCACCTCCTATATTAGCCATATATTCTCTATTTTGAAACACAAGGGACTTGCCATCCAGCACCATATGCTCCTGCAACGGGGGAATCAACGGGAATGGAGAGAAATCCAAGGAGACCTAAACATCTTAGAAAAAAAGATATTCCAGGAACTCAAGCGATTTGCACTCCCCCGACTGCCCAGCACCTCTCAAAACAACAGAGGATTGAGCAGGATAGCGATAGAGCGGCTGGCTAGGGAGGCAGAAGCAACGACTGTAAACAAGCAGAAAAGGCTAAAATGGATCATACACTTGACCGACTTGGCAGTGTTATTCGTCGTTATAGTAGCGTTGGTCTTCCTGCCAATGGTTACACTGGGAAAAATAACGGCAAGGATGGACATCTCCCTTTGGCTGCACCGGGAGCTCGGCATTTATCTGTTATTGTCACTGCTGTGGTTATCTATCTCGATCTTGAGCAGGATACAGGATCGCGTGTCCGAGGCTGAAGCCGCCGTTGCATGGCGCGCCCTCCGTCCCCACTTACACCCCACAGGACAAACAATGCTACTCTGCCTCTTCTCAATCCACGGCTACGACCTCCATCACGGACTCATCCTCGGTGCGATCCAAGAGGAGAAGATAATCCCCCTATTCTCCCACCTCTATAACCGAGAAGCGGCCATACGTTGCGCTGTGCGCGCTGCTAAAGCCTGGCAAGAGCGGCAGGGAGAAGCGGGGCTAAAGATGGCCACGATCTTCATGAAGCGGCCCAGAGATAGTGGGCCGTCTATCATAGAGGAATTCAGAATGCTGCCGCAAGGGACCGGCGACATTGAAGAGGCCCTGGAGGCCGCAGTGCCCAAGAGGAAAGCCTGACTCGCCTTGAATGAACTTTGACGGCCTTGTCCCGCCTCTGGCGCTATGCCACCCGCAGGCTCAGATCCAGGGCTGGGGCGGAGTGGGTAAGGGCGCCCACGGATATGATATCCACCCCTGTCGCGGCCACGGCCCTGACGTTCTCCAAGGTGACTCCGCCGGAGGCCTCCAGGACCACCGCGGGATTCAACTCCCTGGCAAGGCCCACCGCCTCGGCCAGCGCGGCCACGTCCATGTTGTCCAGGAGCAGCATGTCTGCCCCGGCCTCGATGGCCTCCGCCACCTGGGCGGTATCCGCCACCTCCACCTCCACGGTCAAAGTATGGCCAACTCTATTACGGCACCTTTTAACCGCCTCTGCCACAGACCCGCAGGCGGCAATGTGGTTGTCCTTGATCAGGATGGCGTCGGAGAGGCCGAACCTATGGTTCCGGCCGCCGCCCACCCTGACGGCGTATTTCTCGAGAAGGCGCAATCCAGGAGTGGTCTTCCTGGTATCGACTATGCTACACCCCAACCCCTCTATCCTGGCCACGAACTCCCTGGTGAGGGTCGCTATCCCAGAGAGGTGCTGAAGAAAATTCAGGGCGACCCGTTCTCCGCTGAGGATGGTCCGAAGCCTGCCCTGTAGGGTGGCGACTGTGTCGCCCCGGGAGACCTGCCCGCCCTCAGGCACCTCTGCCCTGAATAAGAGGCCGGGATCGAGACAGCGGAAGACCTCTTCGGCCACCGGCAGGCCGGCCACAACTCCACCGCCCTTTGCAACGATAACCGCCTGGCCCCCGGCCTCTGCATCCACTGTGAAGGCACTGGTGATGTCGCCGCTCCCAAGGTCCTCCCTTAGCGCCGCCTCCACCAGCCTGGAAATAAGGAAACGGTCCAGGTCAGCCATCTCAGCCGATGGCCTCCAGGGTCTGCCTGTGATGAGCCAGCTTCTCCAGCTTGGCGCGCAGCCGCTCCACCTTCTCCCTCTCCTTGGCCACGACCTCGGCAGGCGCCTTGGTGACGAAATTCTCGTTTGCGAGCTTCTTCTCCGAACGCTCCAGCTCCTTGCTTATCTTCGCCTCCTCCCTGGAGAGTTTCTCAAGCTCTGCCTCCACGTCCACGAGCCCTTCGAGCGGGACGAACAGCTCCATGTCCTCGAAGATGACCGAGGCCGCGCCCTTGGGCCTGGAACCGCGCCCCTCCTCAACGGTGAGTTTCTCCACCCTTGCAAGGGTCCTGATGTCGGCCGCGTGGTGTTCCAGGAAACCGGCCGCCTCCTGGCCGTGGGCCCTGGCCACAACGTCGATGGCAGCTCCAGGATGGAGCCCCACCTCGGCGCGTACGTTGCGCAATCCCGAGACCACGGACATGAGCCGCTCCATCTCCTTCTCCACCTCCATGTCGTGAAGCCCTTCAAGCCTCTTGGGGAAGGGGGCCTTCATGATATAGCCACCGGTCCCGGGAAGATGGTGCCACAGCTCCTCCGTGACGAAGGGCATGAATGGGTGGAGCAGCCTGAGGCTGGTATTCAGAACCTGAAGGGCCACCGACGCCGCCCTTCTCTTGGCCTCGACGTCCGTGCCTGACATGGCGGGCTTGGCCATCTCCAGGTACCAGTCGCAGAACTCGTGCCAGAAAAAGCCGTATATGGCCTTTGCAGCCACGTCGAAATCAAAGGAGTCCAGACTGGAGCGGACCTGGCCTACGGTGGAGTCGAGCCGCGAGAGGATCCACCTCTCCCCGAACGAAAGCCCTTCGCGTGCAGCCGCCAGCTCATCAAGGGACATGGGGTGGTCCTCACCCTCGACGTTCATGAGGACCAGCCTGGCCGCATTCCACACCTTGTTCACGAAGTGGCGGTAGCCCTCGATCCGCTCCTCGGCCAGCTTGATATCCCTTCCCTGGGCCGCGAAGGCCGCAAGGGTGAAACGCACTGCATCTGTGCCGTATTTCTCGATGATAACCAGGGGATCTATCACGTTCCCCTTGGACTTGCTCATCTTCTGCCCCTGGGAATCCCTGACCAGGGCGTGGAGATAAACGTACTTGAACGGGACCTCGCCCATGAAATGGAGGCCCATCATCATCATCCTGGCCACCCAGAAGAAGAGTATGTCGAAGCTGGTGATGAGAACCGAGGTTGGGTAATAGAGCTGCAGTTCAGGCGTCTTGTCTGGCCAACCAAGGGTGGAGAAAGGCCAAAGCGCGGAACTGAACCATGTGTCCAGGACATCGGTCTCCTGCTGAAGATCCTTTCCGCCGCAGGCAGGGCACGCCGTTGGATCATCCACGGCCACCACCACCTCTCCGCAGTCCGAGCATGTCCAAGCAGGGATGCGGTGCCCCCACCATATCTGCCTGGAGATGCACCAATCCCTGATATTGGTCATCCACTCCTCATAGGTCCTCTCCCAGGACGAGGGCACTATCTTGGTCCTGCCCTCCCTGACCGCCTGCAGGGCCGGCTCCGCAAGCCCTTTGATCCTGACGAACCACTGCTTGGAGAGGCGGGGCTCCACCACGGTCTTGCACCTGTAGCACTGGGACAGGGCATGCTCGTGGGCCTCCTCCTTCTCCAGGAAGCCCTGGGCCTCCAGGTCCTGTACTATCCGCTTGCGGGCCTCGTACCTGTCAAGCCCCTGGTAGGGGCCGCCGTTCTCGTTGACCACGCCGTTTATGTCGAAGATGTTTATGCTCTCGCATCCGTGGCGCCTGCCCATCTCGAAATCGTTGAAGTCATGGGCAGGGGTCACCTTAACCGCCCCGGTGCCGAACTCGGGATCCACCGCCTCGTCCGCTATCACCGGAATGCGCCTCCCCACCAGCGGCAGCACCAGGGTCTTGCCCACCATCCGGGCGTAACGATCGTCGCCTGGATTCACTGCCACGGCCGTGTCTCCGAGCATGGTCTCGGGACGGGTGGTGGCCACGGTGAGGTGTCCTGAGCCGTCCTCCAGGGGATACCTTATGTACCACAGCCTTCCATCCCTGGGCTCGTGATCCACCTCTATGTCGGCCAAGGCGGTGTGGCACCTGGGACACCAGTTTATGATGTAGTCTCCCTTGTAGATGAGCCCCTCCTCGTAGAGGCGCACGAAGACCTCGCGCACGGCCCTGGAGAGCCCATCATCCATAGTGAACCGCTCCCTGGTCCAGTCGCAGGAGCATCCGAGCCTCTTCAACTGCTCTATGATCCTGCCCCCGCTCTGCGCCTTCCACTTCCAGACACGCTCAATGAACGCCTCCCTGCCGACATCGTGCCTGGTGAGCCCCTCCTGGGCGAGCTGCCGCTCCACCACATTCTGCGTAGCAATGCCGGCATGGTCCGTGCCAGGGACCCAGAGGGTGTTGAAGCCGTCCATCCTCTTGTATCTCACCAGGATGTCCTGGAGGGTGTTGTTAAGTGCATGGCCTATGTGGAGGACGCCGGTAACGTTCGGAGGCGGGATGACCATAGAGAAGGCGGGCGGTCCGGCAGAGGGATCCGCGGTGGAGAGGCCCTTCTCCATCCACTCTCGCCCCCACCGCTCCTCAACGCTCTGAAACTCATAAGCCTTGGGCAGTTGAGCCTTAGACGTCTCTCCCATTCCCTGTTCTCCTTCGTCCAAGCCTGGACCTTGCTATTTCACCCGCAGGATCTGGCCCACGTAGATCCTGTTGGATTTCAAGTTGTTCATCTCCGCCAGCTTCTTGGCGCTGATACCAAACTTCTTGGCGATTATCCAGAGCGAATCCCCGGGCTTGACCACATATTCCCCCTTCTCAGGCGGACGGTTGCAGACCGTCACGATCTTCCCCTTCTTTCTGGTGGAGAGCGGTATCTTGAGTTTCTGGCCCGCCCGGATCAGGTGCTTGTGGCGGAGCCTGTTGACCCTAACTATATCCCACACCGTGGTGTTGTACCGCTGGGCTATGAGGGAGAGGGTCTCGCCCCTCCGCACCCTGTGCCATACATAGGCCTTGGCCGGGGGCAGCCACTCCTTCAGGGAGTCGAGCTTCGCGGCCAGGACCTCGCCCTTGCCCTTGGGCACCCGCAGGGAATAAGCCTCACCTGGAGTCACGTTGTGGCGGAGCTCTGGATTGAGCTCCCGCAAAAACTGATAATCCACCCCTATGGCCTTGGCCACGGTGCGGAGATGGAGCTGTTTCTTAACCGGCACGGTATCCCACTCCAGGGGAGGATCGGGATCGGGGAGGTCGAAGCCGTACTTGGCTGGCTCCTTGAGTATCTGCAACACCGCGAGGAAACGGGGGACATAGCGGGCGGTCTCCCTGGGAAGACGCTCATAGAGGTCCCAGAAATGGTCTATGTAATCCACCTGCTGCGCCCTGATGGCCTTGAGCACGTTACCTTCGCCGCAGTTGTAAGCTGCGAGCACGGTCATCCAGTCGCCGAATATCTTGTGCAGCTCGATCATGTAGGCTATGGCCGCCTTCGTGGACTTCTCGGGATCGAGACGCTCGTCGATCCACACGTTCCTATTCAGCCCGAACTTGTACCCGGTGGATGGGATGAACTGCCACAGCCCCAAGGCCCTGGCCCTGGAGAGGGCCCTGATCTTGAAACCGCTCTCTATAAGGGGCAGCCAGGAGAGCTCCTCGGGCAGCCCGGCCTCCTTGAGCGCCTTGACTATCATAGGCCGGTACCTGCCCGATCTCTTGTAGGAATCCAGGAAGAACTGTCGCTCCCTTCCCTGGAACCTGGCGATCTCCTCCATCACGTGCCTGTTCAGGGTAATGGGGATCTCCTTGTGGAGCCCGTTGGTTGTCCTGAACCTGGACGTCCTGATCTCAAGGATATTCTTGGCTATGATGAAACGGATGTCCTCCTTCTGCTGGAGGAATTGGGGGGCCGCATCCTTGTCCACCTGCATGATGAGAAGATAGGCCTTGTCCAGGGCGGCGAGGGCCTGACTCACGTGGCCCTCGGCCCACAGGGTCCGCGCGGTGCTGCACAGCTCCAGGGCCGAGTCAAGCCTGCTCTGGATCCACTCATCCTGGGACAAGGGCCTGTTGCAGGATGCCGCCTGGCTGGCAGCGTTCTCCGCCTCACGACCGCCCGCCCCTTTCTTCTGCTCCTCGGCCACCTTTTCCAGGGCCTTGGTCACCTCTTTCCTGTCCACCGTCACGTCCACCTTGGGGGACGGACGGCTTACATTTATGCCGGCCGCGCAGCCGCATAGCATGAACACCGCACACAGAAGACACCATCTGAGTATCCGCATATCACCTACCTGTCTGAACGAAATGAAGCTCCCTTGGGGAGAAAGGCATATTACTCTGGCAAAAAGGGGGAAACAAGTGCGGAGCAGGAGTCGCCGCAAAGCGGAGCTGGGAGTTGGTGGAGATGGCCGGGATCGAACCGGCGGCCTCCACGTTGCGAACGTGGCGCTCTCCCAACTGAGCTATGCCGGCCCGGCCGCTTTTTATCATCTGCTCTCCCAACGGTCAAGAACGGCCAAAACCTTCCGAAATGGAAGCGTGATTAAGTCAAAATCTGGAAGCAGTGGCCTCCACGGATCAGCCCCCATGGGAAAGCACGGCCGAGGGGAGGCAGGAGCTTCGGCCTCCGTTGCCGGGCTGGGCTTTCAGAGGACCCATGGTCGGGCATGCAAGCCCGCGTCTTGACATGGATTTTGAAGGCTGGTAACCCATGGCAAAAGAGGCGGGAGGCCTCTCTTTTATCATGAAATGGGAGGGTTAGAG
>WFVQ01000194.1 GCA_015491585.1 Deltaproteobacteria bacterium | reverse complement strand
GTCTGGCCGAGGCCAGGGCCAGGTTAGAGGCAGCCGTGGGCAGGGAGGTCGTGGCCATACCCGACGTCCCAATCCATAAGGAACCGCTCCCTCCTCTGGGAATTGCGTCTCGGCCTGATGATGCAATCGGGAAGAGCCCTATTGCCGTGGAACTGAGGCTGGAGGCTGAGGTGGCGAGGGCCTCCAGCGACCTTATGGAGGCATTGGCCGTCCCGGATCTAAAGCTGGGAATGGGGATACGCCATTTCGAGGAGGATGGGGGGCAGGCTGTGGTGGCGTCGTTATCCATCTCGCTCCACATCTTCGACAGGCGCCAGGGCGACAGGCTGGCGGCTAAACAGAGGGTGCTGGCCAGCGAGCAGCGGGCCAGGGCCGGCAGGCTGGCTCTGCTTAGGAGGCTGAGATCTGCATGGAGCCGCGCCCAGGATGCCAGGCAGGAGGCAGAGCGTCTTCTCCAACAGGCCATACCCAAGGCAAAGGCCAGCCTCGATGCCGCCGCAGAGGGCTACAGATACGGGAAGTTCGGATACATCGAGGTCCTGGATGCACAGCGGACACTATTCGAGGTCCAGCTCCAGTCCATCGACGCCATCTCCCGCTACTACCAGGCAAAAGCCGAGATCAGCGCAATAATCGGATCATCCGGCCATACCGTCAAGAGATAGGAGAATCCCATGAATACGAACAGAGAGAAAACAGTGGCAATCGCAGCCTCTATCCTGCTCATCGTGTGCGGCCTGTCCCATGCGGCCTCTGCATCCCAGCAGAAGGAGGAGACCGCCGCTATCTGCCTCCCTTCGGCCGAGGCGAAGGAGCTTGGCATTAGGATCGAAGCCGCAGGTCCTGGCAAGATAGGCCAAGTAGTGACGCTGACAGGAGAGATCAAGATCAACCGCGACAGGATGGCGCAGGTGGTGGGCATGGTCCCCGGCGTGGTGGAGCGCGTGGATAAATACCTTGGAGACGAGGTGGAAAAGGGGGAGGTCATGGCCGTGGTCAAGAGCCTCGAACTGGCGGCAATGAAATCGGAATATCTCGCCGCGGTGGGCCGCCTGGCCCTTGCCAAGGCCTCGTTCGAAATGGAGGAGCTTCTCTGGAAGAAAAAGATATCGCCTCAGCAGGATTACCTCGTGGCAAAACAGGAATTTGCAGCGGCCAGGATAGCGGTTAGGGCCGCCTCGCAACAGCTCATGGCCATAGGTTATAGCGCCGACGACCTGGAAAGGCTCAGGTCAGGACCTGATACCGACCTGGCGAGGTACGCGATCAAGGCCCCGCTGAAGGGAACGGTCATAGAGAAGGCGATCTCTGCTGGCGAGGCGGTCGAACGCTACGGCCTCCTCTTCACCATTGCAGACCTCTCCACCGTTTGGGTGGATCTGGCCGTACATCAGAGGGATCTTCCATTGATCCGGCCGGGGCTGCCGGCAGTGGTGGAGACCGTGGAGGGACAGCCGTTGGCCCAGGGCGAGATCTCCTATGTAGGACCGGTGGTCTCGGAAGAGACCCGCACCGCCGTGGCCAGGATCGTGCTCGGCAATCCCAAAGGGCAGCTCAGGCCCGGCACCTTCGTCACCGCACTGGTCACGGTGGACTGGATATCCGCACCGGTGGTCATCAAGCAGGAGGCTGTCCAAACTATGGACGGTGTACAGGTGGTCTTCGTGGAGACCCCTGATGGATTCGAGAAACGCATCGTGGAGACCGGGACCAGCGATGGCATCAACGTGGAGATCAAAAAAGGGCTGCGCCCAGGGGAGAAATATGTCTCCAGAGGTGGCTTCACCCTGAAGTGCGAACTCCAAAAGGAGCTCTTCGAGGAGGACCACTAACATGACCGGCAAGATCATAAGATTCAGTGCGAAAAATCCTTTGGTGGTCCTGCTCATGGGACTGTTGGTGGCGGCAGCGGGTGTCCATAGCTATCGCTCCCTTCCGGTGGACGCATTTCCAGACGTCTCCCCGAACCTGGTCCAAGTCTTCACCGAGACCCAGGGGCTGGCCCCTGAGGAGATAGAGAAGTACGTCACCTATCCGGTGGAGGTGGCCATGAACGGTCTGCCCGGAGTGGAGAAGGTGAGGTCCGTATCGAATTTCGGACTCTCTGTGGTGAACATCTACTTCAGGGACGACGTGGACATATACTTCGCCCGTCAGCTCGTCAATCAGCGCCTCCAGGAGGCCAGGGAGGAGATCCCCGATGGATTCGGCTCGCCCAGGATGGGGCCGATATCCACTGGTATGGGCCTGATCCTTTTCTACTATATAGAAGATGAGACCGGGCGGTACTCCCTGGAGGAACTCAGGGACATCCAGGATTGGCTCATCAAGTTCCATCTCCAGAACGTTCCAGGCGTAACCGAGGTGCTTGGCATAGGAGGTTATGAAAAACAATACCACGTTACCGTCAATCCCGACGCTCTGCTCCGCTACGACCTCTCGATCACCGACGTCGTGGAGGCCATAAGGGCCAACAACCTCAATGTGGGGGCCCAGTTCATAGAGAAGGGGGCCGAGGAGTACGTGGTCAGGTCTATAGGGCTCACATCAACCGCCAGGGACATCGAAGAGATCGTGCTCAAGGCCAGTGACGGGACTCCTGTTCATATCAAGGACGTCGCAGAGGTGAAAGTAGGAGGGGCGGTCAGGAGAGGGCTCCAGACCAGGAACGGACTGGGCGAGGTTGTCGCCGGCCAGGTCATCAAGCTCTTTGGAGAGAACTCGTCCACCGTCATAGGACGGGTGGAGAAAAAGATGGCCGAGATCAACAAGATCCTGCCTGACGGAATAAGGATCGTCCCCTACTACGACCAGAAATCCCTGGTGTCGGCCTGCGTCAAGACCATCACCACCGCCCTGGCCCAGGGGATAGGCCTGGTGATTCTGGTGGTCCTCGCCTTCATGCGCTCTGCAAGGCCGAGCCTGGTGGTGGCGCTCTCCATACCGTTCTCTGTCCTCTTCGCCTTTGTGCTGATGAGATTCTTCGGCGTATCCGCCAATCTCATGTCCCTGGGGGGCGTGGCCATTGCCATAGGAATGATGGTGGACGGGGCGATAGTGATGGTGGAGAACATCGACCAGCGCGCAGGGAGAAATGGGGGCTTGGACCGGCCGCTCCTGATAGAGGCCTGCACCGAGGTGGGCAAGCCCATCATGTTCGCCGTCTCCATAGTGATACTGGTCTTCGTCCCTCTCTTCACCCTTCAGGGGGTGGAGGGCAAGACCTTCCGTCCGCTGGCCCATACCCTCACCATGGCCATGTTCGGATCGCTCATATTCGCCATGCTACTGGTCCCGGCCCTCGCGGGCATCCTGATGAAGGGCAAGGGGCATGGAACGGAAAGCAGGGCCACTGGAACGATGGAAAGGGCCTACCGACCGCTCATCGAGGCATTCAGCCGCCGCAAGACGGCCGCCCTGCTGCTGTCAGGGGGGTTCCTCCTGACCGGGCTCTTGATAGCCCCGAGGTTGGGTTCGGAATTCACTCCAAAGCTCCAGGAAGGCTCCATAATCCTGCGCCTAACAATGGCCCCCTCCATCTCCCTCGAGGAGAGCAAGCGGATGACTATGCTGGTAGAACGCAGGGTGATGAAGATACCAGAGGTGAGAGAGGTGGTGAGCCGCATAGGACGAGGCGAGGTGGGGGCCCACACCGATCCCGTCAACAGCGCAGAGATGTATATTCTCCTGAGGCCGAAAGAACAGTGGCGGCAGGCCAGGACCCAGGAGGAAATCACCGCTGTAATAAGGCGGGCCCTGGGAGATGTCCCTGGCATTACCATGAACTTCACCCAGCCCATAGAGATGACCGTGGACGAGCTGCTCGAAGGGGTCAGGGCCGAACTCGCCATAAAGCTCTTCGGCGAGGAGCTTCCGGTCCTGAAGGAGTACGCCCACCGTATAGCCGGGGCCGTGGCCAAGGTGAAAGGCGCGGCCGATGTCCAGGTGGACCAGGTCACCGGGACGCCCCAGCTCCTCATAAGGGTGGACAGAAAGGCCATAGCCAGATACGGCATCAACGTGGCGACGGTGCAGGGGATAATCAAGGCCGCGGTGGGCGGCGAAGAGGCGGGCCAGGTCTTCGAAGGGATCAGACGCTACGACATAGTAGTCCGGTATGCGCCCAGATTCCGCTCCACGGCCAAGGCAATAGGAAGCATCCTGGTCCCGGCGCCAGGGGGCATGAAGGTGCCGCTCTCACAGCTCGTGGAGATAAAGGAGGCCATAGGTCCCAGGCAGATAACCAGAGAGGACGGGCAGCGTTTCATTACCATACAGTGCAACGTGGTGGGCAGGGACATCGGCTCCTTTGTCGAAGAGGCCAAGGCGGTGCTGGACCGCGAGGTCTCCCTGCCTCCAGGCTACATGGTCACATGGGGTGGTCAGTTCAGGTTGCAACAAGAGGCCAACAAGAGGCTTGCCATAGTGGTGCCTGTAACCCTGATGGCCGTCTTCATACTGCTCTTCAGCAGTTTCGGCTCCATCAAGGACTCTCTGCTCATCTTGCTGAACATTCCCCTGGCCCTCGTGGGAGGGGTCCTCGGGCTCTACGTCGCTGGAGAGCACCTGTCTGTCCCGGCATCGGTGGGGTTCATAGCCCTTTTCGGTATCGCCTTGCAGAACGGTATGGTGCTGATAACACACACCAACCGCCTTGTTGCCGATGGCATGGACCCTGAAACCGCTGCTGTGGAGGGCGCGTGCAGGAGGCTGCGGCCTGTGCTCATGACTGCGTGCACCACGGCCCTTGGACTCATTCCTCTGCTCCTGTCCACAGGCACTGGCAGCGAGGTCCAGCGTCCCCTCGCCACGGTGGTTACCGGCGGACTTGTGACGTCCACTGTGCTCACCCTGCTGGTCCTGCCCGCCCTGTACAGATGGTTCTCTCAGGTCCGCAGCAGGTAGGGTGGCGTTGTATTTTGCACCTGTTCCTGGTACAAGTTTCTAAGGTCCAAAATGCAATTCGAGTTCAAAGGAGAATGATATCGCCATGTCCCAGAAACGAGTATTGCTCCTCCTGGCCCCGGGCTACGAGGAGCTGGAGGCAATAGCGGTCATAGACATACTCATGAGGGGCGGAATCGAGGTGGTCGTCGCCGGGCTGTCCGATGGCCCGGTTCCCTCGGCCCGCTCCGTAAAGATAGTGCCCGACACCACCTTGGACGAAGTGGCAGGGGAGAAGTTCGATCTCATCGTTTTGCCGGGCGGCATCGACGGCACCGAGAACCTGGCCAATGATCCCAGGGTAGTGGAGATGTTGAAGTCGCAACTCGAGGAAGGTCGGCTCATAGGAGCCATCTGCGCGGCACCCACCGTTCTCGAACGCCACGGTCTGGCCAAGGGGGCAAGGATCACCTGCCATCCAGTGGCCAGGGCTGCCATCAAGGAGGCCGACCTCCAGGAAGGCGCTGTGGTGGAGGACGGTCTGGTGATAACCGGCAGGGCCGCCGGATCCGCCGTGAAGTTCGCCTTCAAGCTCCTGGAGCGCCTTGCCGGGAAGGAGAAAGTCGAGGAGGTCAACAAGGGAGTCCTGGCAGATCTGTAATGGCGAAGAAGAAGAAAGGCGACAACTCTAAGAAGGCCGGGCGGCCCCAGTCCACACTGCCTGTGCCCAGGGGTTCGAAGACCTCCCCAGCCGTCCCTGGGCCAGGAGACATCCTCGCCAAGTACCTGGAAGAGATCAGCAAGTATCCACTCCTGACCAAGGAGGAGGAACAGGAACTGACCAGGGCCTACTACGAGACCAAGGACCCTGCCATAGCCTCGAAGATAGTCACCGCCAATCTGAGGCTCGTGGTCAAGATCGCGCTGGACTTCCAGAAGTTCTGGATGCAGAATTTCCTGGATCTCATCCAGGAAGGCAACATCGGACTCATGCAGGCGGTTAAGAAGTTCAATCCCTACAAGGGCGTCAAGTTCTCCTACTATGCCTCCTTCTGGATAAAGGCCTACATCCTCAAGTTCATCATGGACAATTGGCGCCTGGTCAAGATAGGGACCACCCAGGCCCAGCGCAAGCTCTTCTACAACCTCAACAAGGAGAAGGAGAGGCTCCATGCCCTGGGCTTCGACCCGGTGCCGAAGCTCATCTCGGAGAGGCTCAACGTCTCGGAACAGGATGTCATCGACATGGAACAGAGGATGGGCTCGTGGGAGCTCTCCCTGGACGCACCGGTCAAGGACGACAGCGACTCCAAGCAGATGGACTTTCTGCCCAGCGGCGGCCCCTCTGTTGAGGACTCCATCGCCAGGGAGGAGATAGACCAGAATCTCAAGATACACTTCGAGGAGTTCCGCAAGACCCTGAGCGGTAAGGAGAAGATCATCTTCGAACAGAGGATGATAGCAGAGGAGCCCAAGACGCTCCAGGATCTTGGGAAGGAGTTCGGCGTCTCCAGGGAGAGGGTGCGGCAGATAGAGTCCAGGATCAAGAAAAAACTCAAGGAGTTCCTCAAGGAGAGGATCAGAGACATCGACTCCTATTCACAGGCGATAGAGACATAGTGCAATGAAGATGAAAACACTTTTCCTCGTCCTCGCCTTCACTCTGTGCCACTGGCCGTGGGCGGCCCAAGCCGCCGAGTCCAAGGCAGAGGCGTACTTCAACTACATGTCCGGCCTCAGGGCTGAATCGAAAGGAGCCATAGAAGAGGCAAAAAAGGCCTTCGAGGCGAGCGCCGTACTGGACAAGACCGCCACCGAACCGCTGAAGGAGCTAATAAACATTGCCATCCACCAGAAGCGGCTGGAAGAGGCGGAGAAGTGGAGCGAAGAGGCCCTGTCCAGGTCGCCAAAGGAGATAGACCTCCAGGTTCTGCTGGCCAAGATATATATAAACCAGAAGAAGTATTCCGAGGCCGAGGGCCTACTGAAGGAGATACTGTCACAGGTAGGCGACGACGAGGAGGTGAATTTCCTCCTTGGCAACCTCTACCTGAAGAGGGGGGATGCCAAAGGCGCCATTGCCGCATTCAAGAGGCTCGCCCACGGCAGCGGCAGGCAGGCGGTCATGGCCCGGTTCTTTCTCGGCCGCCTCTACACTACTGAAGGGGAGCTGGAAAAGGCCGAGGAGGTCTACAAGGCCCTGCTGGAAGACAATCCCCACCTCTCATACGTTTACAAGTATCTTTCCAGGATCTACCAGGCCCAGGGACGCATGGCTGACGCCAAGAACGCATACGAGGCCCTGCTCGTAAACCATCCCAGGGATGCAGAGGCCCTGCGTGAACTCCTGGAGCTCTATCTGGAGTTGGGTGAATTCGAGGCCCACCGCGGAGAGTTCGACCGTTTTCTCCTGCTGCTGGATCAGTCTCCAAAGGAGGGGCTCAGGCTGGTGCCGGCGCTGGCAGACCACAAGAGATACGACGAGGCCCTCGAGGTATTGGACAACCTGTCAGGCGCCTTCGAGGACACCAGCCCGGTGGAGTTCTACAAAGCTCTTGTATACGAGGACATGGGGAAGGAGGAGAAATACCTCCTTCATCTCAAGCGGATACAAGAGGGCAGCTCCTTCTACTATCCAGCCATGCTCCGCCTGGCCATGTTCAAGAAGAAACAAGCAGGTCCGCTTGAGGCCGCCAGGATGATAGAGCCACTTATATCCAGGGAAGATGCATCCAAGGACATCTTCATAGTGTTATCCTCCTTTTACGAAGACGCCAATAACAGATTCAAGGCCCGGGAGGTATTGGAAGAGGCTGCAAAGCGCTTCAAGGGAGACAAGGAGATCTCCATCCGGCTGGCTATCATCCTGGAAGAGCTGAAGATGCGCGACCAGGCCATAGAGATTGTGAAGAGGATATTGAAGGAAGATCCAGAATACGTTCCTGCCCTCAACTTCCTGGGATACGTCTATGCCGAGAAGGGCGAGCATCTGGACGAGGCCCAGAAGCTCGTGGAGACGGCCCTGGCCAAGCGCCCCGACGACGGCTACATAATGGACAGCTTGGGATGGGTCTTCTACAAAAAGGGAGAGTACAAGAAGGCCCTCGCCACCATCCAGCGGGCCATGAGACTCGCTCCAGGAGACTCCATCATCACCGAGCACCTGGGAGACTGTCTCTTTGCCCTGGGCCACTACTACAAGGCGATCAAGACCTACCGGAAGGCTATCAAGCTCCTCAAGGAGAAGGAGAAGGGCAGGAAGGCGAAACTGCTGAAGAAGATAAACGAGGCGAGGACCAAGATGGAGGGTTCCTGAACCTTTCCCGTCACTCCTCCTTGAGCTCCCCGAGGTGTGTTGGAAGCACGATGGACGCCTCTGTGCCAGGATTCCTGCTGCGTATGACCAGCCGCCCCAGATGCTCCTCCACCACCCGCTTCACATAAGGCAGTCCGAGATGGGGCCGCGATCCCTTTCCGCTGCCGTCGTCGTGGAAGAGGGACTCCAACACCTCGCCGGGTATCCCGGGCCCATCATCCCTCACCGAGAGCACTATCCCCTCATTTGAAAGCAGTGTGGCAATCTCCACCGAGTTCCCCTGCGCGCAGGCATCTATGGCGTTCTGGACCAGATGGGCAGCGGCGCGATGAAGCAGTCCTATGTTGCCCTGGACCAGCAAGGGGGAGGGCCAGCGGTCGAGATACAGGGCTATGCCCTTCTCGTCGGCCAGGTCTTTGTAGTCGTCCACCAGCCTCTCGCCCAGCTCGTTCACGTCTATGGCGGTGAAGCTGGAGCTCTTCTCGTCCAGCTTGTTCTCCAACTGATAGACCAGGTCCTCCAGCTCCTCGGCTTGCCGGAGGATAAGCCCCAGCCGCTCCTTGATCTTTCCTCCTGCAGTGCACTCTCGGAGCAGCTTGTGGGTCATGTTACCTATTATCATCACCGGGTTGCGGATCTCGTGGGCCAGGTGAAGGGCCATCTCCACCTTGATCCTGCTGGATATGAAATCGGGCAGCGTCTCGTTCAGGCGGAGGATCTCCCGGCTCATCTCCTCGAGTTTCTCCCTGTCGCGCCTCATCCTCTGGAACATGGCCTCGACGTTTCTAAAGAAGAAGGTGATCGCCGCTATCCCAAGGATGGTCACGGTATTCACGGTCCCGGAAACCGGGGAGATCTGAGGCCACAACGCGGCATAGGGGGTCATGAACAGGACATACCGGATGATGTGCCCGAAACAGCGGGAAAAGGCGAAGAGAAACATAACAACGGTGAACCACACCATATATATCCTCAGGGGATCTTCTGGATCGCTCCGGTAATAGAGGGCCCCCTCCCGGATCATCAGCATGGCCACCAGCATGGTTGCCACCGATCCGGCCACATCTATGACCATGACCGGAAGCACTGAGAGACAGAGCTCCATCACGCCCCTCCTTCATCGCCGCGGGTCCGCAGTCTCCGGAGCCCAACGTAGAAGAGATATATGGCCGGAAAGTAGAGGAGATGGTCCAGCTTCAAGAGGTAAAAAATGACGCCCTTCCAGTCGGTGACCTTTATGCAAGGAATTTGACCTGAATCAATGCCCATGTAGGAGCCATAGCCTACCATTCCCTCCATGACGTGGCCGGCAAAGGCCCATAGGTTCCAACATGCGAGGATCACCGCCCCGGAGGATATAGCGCGCCATGCCGACACCGGCCTGAGCCCGCTGCGGCGCACCCAGACCGAAAGGCTGATCATGGCGATGAAAAAGATGACGTGGGACACGAGGTGTATGTAAAGCCCTTCCGGTCCTCCGTGGGTCTGGAGGGCAAAGGCGCATGATGGAGCAAAAAGGAGAAAAATGGAGAAAAAGAGGGTGATATTCATTTCATATGAGCGCAGACATGGAAACGCGAAACCCGTGAACCTGAACCCCTATTGGCAAACTTGACTGATATGAACTTGAGATTAAAGTTCTGGCAGCCCCAAAAAGGGGGATTTTTCCGGCAATGAACACACAACATACAGAAAAAAAAGAAAAAATAAGACTTTTCCTCCTGGCGCTCGTTTGCGCCTCTTGTCTCATTGTAGTCGTTGGCTGCAATGACGCGCAAGTTGAGGGTGACTATAGCAATCCTTACTCCTTCGCTCAAGTCCAGGCGATGATGACCTATCACGGGGCGCTGGTGGCCAAGTTCGACGGCAGGCAGTGGTGGTTCCTCCACGGCAGAAGGTGGATCCCCATAGAGGCCGGCGGCGCAAGGGAGTATGCCTTGAACCAGCGTGCCACCCAGCCCATGTGAAGGCCGCCGTGCGCGTCATCCTATTCTTCGCCAACTCTTTCTCCTACACCCCGTTCAAGAAGAGCCTCGACCATCCCCTGGCAGCGTCAGATCCTGTCCCAGAGGAGTTCGCAAGGTGCGTGGTGGTCTTCTACCACTGCGAGGAACTTGACCAGGACAGGGAGAAGGAGCTGTCCAAGCTGCTGACAAAGAATATAAAGTGGATAGCCCGAAAATTCGGCACTGCCGAGGTGGTATTCCACTCCTTCAACCACCTCTCCACCAGCAAGGCAGCGCCCGAGGTGGCGGTGGAGATAGTGAGGGACGCGGCGGTGAGGCTGGAGAGGGTCGGATTCAAGGTCCACGAGACCCCATTCGGCTACCTCAATCAGTGGACCATCGACGTTGCCGGAGAATCCCTTGCAAAGGTCTACAAGGAATTCTGAACAAGGAGACCACATGTCCATCGACCTGAACAGAGAGCTCAACACCAATGATGTGATCTGGAACCTCGGTGACCTGTATCCCGCCCCCGACTCTGGCCTCATAGACGAAGACAGGGAACGGGCCTCCAGGCTCGCCGACTCGCTAGCGGCAGAGTTCCGCGGAAGGGTGGCCACTCTTGACGACCAGGGCCTGGAGAGGCTGGTCTCCGGGCTGGAGGAGGTAAACGTCCTGCTGGGACGGCTCTCCACCTATGCCTATCTCAACTTCGCCACCCGCGTAGACGATCCAGAGGCCGGGGCGTTCCTCCAGTCGGTAAAGGAGTTCTCCAGCGAGCTCGGCGCGCGTCTCGTCTTCTTCGACCTGGAATGGGCTGCGGTGGACGATGCCTCTGCCGAAAGGCTTTTGCAATCGCCGCGCCTCTCCCGTTACCGCCACTATCTCGAGGCCGCCAGGCGTTACCGTCCCCACCTGCTGTCCGAGAAGGAGGAGCAACTCCTTCTCATGAAGGCTCCTGTGGGACGGTCGAGCTGGATAAACCTCTTCGAGAAGGTCATGGCCGCGCAGCGGTATGGAGAGGGCAAGACACAGGAGGAGATCCTCTCCCTACTCTACTCCCCTGACCGCGAAACCCGCAGGCAGGCCGCCTCCCAGCTCACCAAGGGCCTGAAGGAGCAACTCCACGTGGTCACCCACACCATGAACACCATCCTTGCCGACAAGATGATAGACGACAGGCTGCGCAACTATCCCACATGGATAAGCTCCATGAATCTCGCCAATGAACTCGACGACGAGACCGTGGAGTCCCTGGTCTCTGCCGTGACCTCCTCCTATTCTGTGGTCGCCAGGTACTATAGACTCAAGGAGCGCATCCTGGGCATCTCGCCCCTCTACGACTACGACAGGTATGCCCCCCTACCCTTCGTGCCCGAGGAGACCTTTCCTTGGAGCAAGTGCCGCGAGATCGTGCTCGACTCATTTTCGCGCTTCTCCCAACGCATGGCCGAAATCGCCGCCCTCTTCTTCCAGGAGAGGTGGATCCATGCGCCGGTGCTGCCAGGCAAGACCAGCGGTGCATTCGCCCATCCCGCCGTGCCCGAAGTACATCCCTACGTACTGGTCAACTACACCGGCAACTTCAGGGACATAGAGACAGTGGCCCACGAACTCGGACACGGCGTCCACCAGTATCTGGCCAGGGAACAGGGGTATTTCAACAGCAGCACCCCACTGGTGCTTGCAGAGACCGCATCGGTCTTCGGGGAGATGCTAACATTCTCCAGGCTGATGGAGATGGTCGAAGACCCAGGGGAGAAACTCGGTCTCCTATGTTCAAAGATTGAATCCATATTCGCTACTGTCTTCAGGCAGATAGCCATGAACAGATTCGAGGATGCCATCCACAACCAGCGCCGGAGCAAAGGCGAACTCTCTGCCGAGGAACTCGGCGATGCCTGGATCGAGACCCAACAGGCCATGTTTCAGGATAGCGTGATCCTTACCGATGACTACCGCGTATGGTGGTCATACATCGGCCATTTCCTCCACACCCCTGGATACGTCTATGCCTATGCCTTCGGCGAGTTGCTGGTCCTGTCGCTCTACTCCATGTACAAGAAGGGCAGAGAGGGATTCGTCGAGCTCTATCTGGAGCTGCTAAAGGCAGGGGGAAGCAGGTCTCCCTACGACTTGATGGCCCCGTTCGGGATAGATCTGCGGGACCCGGCATTCTGGCACATGGGGCTTGGGGTCATAGAGGAGATGGTCGAAGAGGCGGAACGGCTGGAAAAGGAGACGGTGGGCTAAGCGATGCCGCGCGATGCCGAGCTGCTTGCCCCGTTCATGGCAGAGGGGAGGCTGGAGAGGTTCAGGGAGGCGCTGGAGAGGCGCACACGCTGGATCACCGTGGTCTTAGATGACCTATACCATGCCCACAACATGAGTGCGGTAGTCCGCTCCTGCGAGGCCCTGGGCATACAGGAGATCCATGCAATCGAGCTCTCCAACCCCTTCGACCCCAGCCACGGCGTGGCCTTAGGGGCGGAACAGTGGATTACCATTCACCACCACTCATCCATAGAGGAATGTTTCCGAAGTCTTGAGGAGCGGGGCTACCTCATCCTCTGCGCCGACCCGCCCCGGAG
>WFVQ01000193.1 GCA_015491585.1 Deltaproteobacteria bacterium | reverse complement strand
TGGAATTCGTGCTGGCGGAGATGTGCTTCTCGGGTCCTATGGGGCATCTCCCGATCGTAGTTCTCGAAGTTGCGGAAGACGGGACTATAAAACGGGCGAACCAATACGCCAAAAACATCCTGGGCAGAAAATTCCTCTACGACTCCAACGACATAGACGATTTCATCGTATCGCCGGCCAGTTTCGCCGAGATAAAACGGCAGATAGACGGCGGCGGCGAGCTTGCCGGCCTTGATGTAAGGTTCAGGACCGAGGACGGCAACCGCACCGCCATCTGGATCGCGGGCAGCAGGCGTGAAGAAAGCGACTCTGCTCCTAACTACCTGCTGATCCTCTACGATCTCACCGAGAAGATAAAACTCCAGGACGTCATCACACTCAGCCGCGACAAGCTGCGCATGGTCTTCGACGCCATGGACGACCTGGTCATGGGAATCGATCCCAACGGCCGCATCGTGACCGCCAACATGGCTGTGGCCAGATGGAAGGCCAAGGACATCAGGAGCATAATCGGCCTCACATGCCAGGACATCGTTGGGCCCTCGTGCGCCAGGTCTCCATCCATCAACTCGCCCACCCGCTGTCCACTCACCAAGGTTCTGGAGACCAAGGCCACCTTCGCCTTCAAGCAGTCCCTGATGGACCTGAAAGGAAAGGAGCGGTGGTTCGAGGGCAAGGCCAATCCCGTGTTCGACAGGCATGGTTCCGTGATACAAGTGGTTCTCCAATTCTCTCCGAGGCCCTGAGGAGTTCCTGCATATGGACGAAGGCTACACCCGCCTGGGCCAGGCCACCCTGGCCGAGCTGCTTGTTACGGCGATTGCAAAGGCCCCTTTGGCCGTGAGCGTGCTGGACCCGGAAGGGGTGGTGCTCTACGCCAACGAGAGTTTTTCTGATCTTACCGGGCTCAACAGAGGAGAGGCCGTGGGGCGGCGGTCACCTGAATGGACCTGGATAGAATCCGACGACCGTGCGCCGCTGGTCCGTTCGAAGCTGGAGAAGGGAGAGGCGGTCACCCTCACGGTCAAGGCATACCGGTCCAACGGTATCAAGTTCTGGGACCAGATCGTCCTCTTCCCCGTAGGCAATCAGGGGCTCATTGTCTCCATATCCAGGGACGCCACTGTCCACAAAAACAGGGAGGCGCAGCTCATACAGGCCAACGAGTACACCAAGGCGGTCATCTCCTCGGTGGGCCAGGGGCTGTTCGGAGTAGATCAGAAAGGGGCCCTGGTGTTCATGAACCAGAAGGCCAGCGAGATACTCGGGTGGGAAGAGGAGGAGCTCATAGGCCAGGAGGTGCACGACTTTATCCACATCCACGATCAGCGCATCGTTGACAGGGACCGTTGCCCGCTATACCGGGCCCTGACCTCCAGGGAGGTGGTCAAGAGCGAGGAGCTGTTCCAGAAGAAGGACAAGAGCTGGATCCAGGTCTCGGTCACCGTCACCCCCATAGAGCAGAAGGGGAGCATAATGGGCGCGGTGGTGGTGTTTGATGAGATGACAAACCGCAAGAAGTTCGAGGCCGTGCTGCACGAGATGGCCCGGTTCAACAGCGCCATACTTTCCTCCATCCCGTTCGGTATCGTGGTATTCGACCTCAACGGAGCCGTGGAGTTTGCCAACCGCGCGTTTCTGAGGCGATTCAACAGGTTCATGGACGATGTCCAGGGGCGCATTTTAAAGGATGTGATGGGAGAGTGGCTCTTCGAGGCCATTGGAATAGAGGCTCTTGTATCAAAGGCAGCGGAGAGTGGAGAAGAGGTGTCGGTAGAGGACTCCACCGCCCTGTCCCCGGAGGACGGAAGGGAGCTGCACTTCGATGTCACCGTAGCGCCCCTGCCTGGCGAGATGGATGCCCCCAGGTCGAGATTCATGTTGATCATCGACGACATCACCGACGAGAAGCTCTACGAGAAGAATCTGCTTGAGGCCGCGAGGCTCGAGACAGTTGGCCGCCTTGCAGGTGGTATCGCCCACGACTACAACAATATCCTGACAGGCATACTTGGCCTCAGCGAACTGGCCATGAGCAGTGTCGATCCAGCCAGTCAACTCTTCTCAGATCTATCCAACATCAGGAAACTGGGCCAGAGGGCCAAGCATCTTACCAGCCAGTTGCTTGCATTCGGCAGGCGGCAGCCCATATCTCCCAAATCCATCTCCATAAACGAGCTCATAACCTCGAAGCAGAAGATACTCGAGACCATCCTCGGAGAGGCCATCGCCCTTGAGCTGCGGCTCGAGGAAGGGCTCCCCCTGGTCCATGCTGATCCCCACCAGTTGGAGCAGATACTGCTCAACCTGACACTCAACGCCAGAGACGCCATACCTCGCACCGGCCTCGTCTCCATAGTTACCAGAACAGCAGAGCTTGACCATGAGCACTTCAGATCCAGAGGGGTCAAGGGAAGGCCTGGCCGTTATGCACTGCTCGAATTCAGCGACAACGGCAAGGGGATCAAGCGGGAACACCAGGCAAGAATATTCGAACCCTTCTTCTCCACCAAGGAGGATGGAGATATAAAGGGCAGCGGCTTGGGACTCGCCAGCGTCTATGGAATCGTCAAGCAACACGACGGCTTTATCTGGGTGAACAGCGAGGAGGGGAAGGGAACGACCTTCGAGATCTACATCCCAGCCGCCGAAGCCGAAGGCGCGCAGTCCCTGGCAGGGGTGGAGCAGAAGGGCGCGGAAAGGGGTGAACTCAAGGTCCTGGTCGTGGAGGACGAACCTCAGGTCCTCGACATAACCACCAGGATGCTTACTCAAGGCGGGTTCGACGTGGTCACTGCATCCTCCCCGCAAAGGGCCCTCGAAATCGTTGCGGGCTCCCATCAAGACATAGGGCTCCTCATAACCGACGTCATACTACCCGGCATGGATGGATTGCAGTTGTTCAGGGAGATAAAGAAGAGGATCCCTTCCATCAAGGTGGTATTCATGTCCGGATATACCAGAGAGGTCATAGTCCAGAAGGGGCTTATGGATGAAGACACCGTGCTGATCGAGAAGCCGTTTACCAGCTCGGACCTCATGGCTGCCATAGAAAAGGTCATCTCCGGCGCACGGGAGGGTGGATAGATGCAGGTGGATCACGCGGAGCTGAGACACTCCGAGGCGTCCATCTTGATCGTGGACGACGAGTTCCTCGTATGCACCATCCTTCAAAGATGGCTCGAGATGGAAGGTTACCGCTGCCAGACCGCCAGCGGCGGGAAGGAGGCACTGGAGCTGTTGCACCACGACGAGTTCCAGCTGGTCCTCAGCGACATAATGATGCCCGGCATGGACGGCATCGCCCTCCTTGAACAGATCCGGACCCGGTTCCCGGATATTGCGGTGATAATGATCACCGGCCTCGACGACCGCCGCTCGGCCAAACAGGCCCTGGAGCTCGGGGCATATGGCTATATCATCAAACCCTTGGAGCGCCACGAAATCCTCATAAACGTCTATTCCGCCCTTGAGCGCAGGCGCCTCTCCCTGGAGAGCCTTGCATACGAGAAAGAGCTCGAAGAGAAGGTGGAGGAACGCACCCGGGAGATGAGAGAGCGGGAGGAGGAGATCGCGTTCAGGCTCGTTGCCGCTGCCGAGTACCGGGACGACGAAACCGGGGCCCACATCCAGCGGGTCGGCCTCTTCTCCGAGGCCCTGGCATCCCGGCTGGGCTGGGACCAAGAACAGACTTACCTCATAAAGCGCGCCGCCCCCATGCACGACATCGGGAAGATAGGCATACCGGACAACATACTGAGAAAGCCAGCCAGGCTTGATGCCAAAGAGTTCGAGATCATCAAACAGCACACCATCATAGGCCATGAAATCCTAGGAGGATCGGAGATCCCCCTTTTGAACATGGCAGCGGAGATAGCCTTGTACCACCACGAGAAATGGGACGGCACCGGCTATCCTCAGCGGCTGAAAGGCGACCGCATCCCACAAAGTGCCAGATTAGTAGCCGTAGTCGATGTATTCGATGCCCTGATGAACGATCGCATCTACCGCCCTGCCCTGCCTGAAGAGAAAACCCTTGAAATTATGCGCGAAGGCAATGGTTCCCACTTCGACCCCGAGATATTCGAGGCATTCATAGCGATCTTGCCCGAATTCCGCCAGATCCTCGCCAACCATCCAGACTGTTAGATGACATGACATATGGATTGTATGACTAACCTTTTGCTTCTCTATGGGAGGGGCACAATGGCTAGAATATCATCAGAAGATCAGCTACAAGAACTAATTACATATGATTCTAATCAATACTTACCAGGCAATTTAATCAACCCTAGCGCCCCAAGAAAATGGTTATTAATATCGCGTGAAATATGGACAGGCTATGGCAACTTGGACATTCTATTCCTTGATCAAGATGCAATACCAACATTCGTTGAATGCAAGCTTTGCAAAAATCCAGAATCTAAAGGGGGTATTGTTTGGCAGTTAATAGACTATTTAGCGATAGCGAGATATACTTGGACTTCTGACTATTTATTTAAGCACGCTATTGCGTCACACAATTATTCGCGAAAAGAACTAATGCATAAATTTAACAATATTGGTGCAACCGTTGATATAAAACATTTTTTCAATATTGCTGAGTACAATATTCGCAATGCTAGAGTGAGACTTATTTTTTATCTAGATATAGCCCCAGAAAATTTATTAATAACATTCCATGAATTAAAGAAATATATATCCAGTCAAGACATAGAACTTTTTTTAATTGATTTAAATAACAATATACCAACTTTAAAAGGACTTACACTCTCTGACATTCCATCATATGTATCAATATCCGAAAGTGAGCAAAACCGTATTGATTTCCACCTTAGATTAGAAGAAATCGGGAAAAAAGAACTCTTTGATAAGTTTGATGAGCTGATTTCAACAAGTGGTTTTATAGG
>WFVQ01000192.1 GCA_015491585.1 Deltaproteobacteria bacterium | reverse complement strand
GGGCGGCCACGGCGCCTGGAATACCAAGCCGTGCCCGCCCCTTGCCCACTCTTCACCCCTCGCATATATATAGTCTGAAATCGGCGAGGAGGAGGCAGATGCTGAAAGACGGTGAGAAAGGCGCGGTGATACAGCGGGACAAGCAGAGTTACGCCATAGTGCCCCATACCCCCCTCGGACTGGTGACTCCAGATCTCCTACGCAAAGTGGCTGACGTCGCAGAGAAGTTCGGTGTAAAGGCCCTGAAGCTCACAAGCGCACAGAGAATTGCGCTTGTCGGCCTCCACGAAGAGGAGATCGATGCGGCATGGAAGGAGCTGGAGATGGACCCGGGAGCAGCCGTGGGATTGTGCGTCAGGAGTGTGAAGGCGTGTCCGGGAACCACCTTCTGCCGTCTTGCCAAACAAGACAGCCTCGGGCTGGCCCTGGAGCTGGACAAGAGGTATCACGGCAGGAAACTCCCTTGGAAGATGAAGATGGGGGTGTCTGGCTGCATAAATCAGTGTGCGGAGAACTGTATCAAAGACCTGGGCTTCATAGGCAAGGCCAATGGTTGGGCGGTCACGGTTGGAGGAAATGGCGGTTCGCGCCCCAGGCTCGCCAGGCTGCTCACAGAGGGGCTCACAACCGGAGAGGCCTTGGATATGGCCCAACGGGTCGTGGACTTCTTCGATGCCAATGCCAAAAAGACCCAGAGGCTGGGCAGGGTTATAGAGAAGATGGGATGGGAGGAGTTCAGAAAAGCGGTTGGGGCGTGAGTCAACCCCTGCAATCCAGCCGTTGCATGGCTTCAAGGGCAAGAGTGGACAACGAATAGGTGCGCAGGTGGTAGTCCCTGTAGAGTTCTACCACCTCCCTTTCTTCAGCCATCTTCGATAGCTTTGGACATGCCTCTGCATCGGCAACCAGGCCCGCTGCCCATACTGCGAACGACTTTGCAGCGGTATCTTCATCATCCAGATATGGCCGTATGCGCTCCCATGCTCCCGCCCTTCTCATCATGTCCGCATGGATCTCAGAGACCCTGGCTATGCCCCACAGGGCGCCGGCACGCAGCGGTCCGTGCTCGAGGAAGTTCCCCTCCTCCCATACATAGGACAGGAGTATGCGGTGGTACTCTTCGGCCAGCACCTCGTTGTTCGTCATGGCTTCAGACATGGCCTCTGGGGCGCCCCACCCTATTCCGCCGGACTCGTCGTTGAGGCTCCACATCATGCGGCGCATTGCCACACGCGCCCGTTCCATCTCTTCTTGGGCCATCAGCACACCGACCACGAAACCGAAGGCCGAGACGGCCCTCCATCTAAGGAGCGGTTCACCGCTGTAAAACAAAGATATTATGGGGTTGAGGGATCTGCGGGGAGGAACCGCGGCGAGAAATGAACGGACCTCTTCGATATCTGACCCCACCAAGAGTTCACAGAGCCCTCTCTTGAAGTCCTTCTTCCTCATCGCGGTTCCTTATGATATCAGTCGATGGGCTCCATCACCCTGCCGCAGCAGTATGGGATGGCCTCTCCCTTCTCTACCTTTTTGTATTTATTGCACACCGCGCAGTAGTAGGTATTCTCCTCCTGCGCGACCTGGTCTGAATAGGTCGTCTGGCCGCCAGGCACGCCTTCTATGGTGAACCTCGCCAGATTCTCCTTGGAGGGGACGTACTCTCCTATGGGCACCAGCTTCTTATTGTACTGCTGGCAGTCCACAATGACCCTCCACAGGGTCTCGAGCTCGGCGGTCTCCCTGTCGTTCTCGGGCACAATCTCAACCACGTTCCTGTCAACGGTGATCTTCATCTCTGCACCTTTCTACTTCTTCTCTACTACTCTTCGAAAGAGTCCCTGATTGCCTTGCCAAGGATCTTGCCCATCTCCACGCACTCCTTGAGGGTGTCGTGGTCTGGCACGTATTTGACCCTCAGCCCCTCGTGCACCAGCTCGAACTTCATCTCCTCCATGACCTTGTTCAGGAGCTTGACCGCCTCGCCGCTCCAGCCGTAGGAGCCGAATGCGGCACCGAACTTGTTGGTCGGACGCAGTCCCTTCATGTACTGGAGGAAACCGGCCATGCGCGGAAGCATGCCGTTATTGAGCGTGGGACAGCCCAGAGCCAATCCCTTGGCATCGAGAACCTCTGTCATGACATCGCTCCTGTGCTCCACGCGCAGGTTCATGAGCTTCACGCTCACCCCCTGGGACTCCAAGCCGTCGGCAACGGCCTTGGCCATCTTCTCTGTGGAGTGCCACATGGTGTCATAGATGACCAGCCCCTTGTTGGACCCGCGGTGATGGGACCAATTTTCATACGCCTGGAGGATCTTGCCAGGGTCCTTTCTCCAGATAACACCGTGATCCGGTGCTATCATATCGATCTCTATCCCCATCTCCGCCACGGACTTGAGAAGCTTCCTCACCTGGGGCGAATAGAGGGTAAGGATGTTGGCATAGTACTTCCTCGCCTGATACATGAGCTCCGACTGATCCACCTCGTCGTCGAAACGCTCGCTCGTGCCCAGGTGTTGACCAAAGGCGTCACTGGAGATGAGCAGCTTCTCTTCTGGAATGTAGGAGAACATTGAGTCGGGCCAATGGAGCATCCTGGTCTCTATGAACTGGATGGTCCTGGAGCCCACAGACACTGCATCCCCGGTTCCAACCACGTGATAGGGCCAGTCTGGACGGTGAAAGTGATCCAGAAGATTCTTGTGTCCCATCTTGGAGCAGATGATCTTCTCGGGCTTGCAGAGCTCTACCATCTCTGGCAGATAACCGCTGTGGTCCATTTCGACGTGGTTGACCACGATATAGTCGATCTTCTCTGGATCGATGATGGTCCTTATACGATGGACCAGATCACTCCCCAAATTCGCCTTGACGGTGTCGAAGAGAACGTTCTTCTCTCCGAGCATGAGAAAGGCGTTGTAGGTTGTGCCCTCATAGGTCGAGTAGCCGTGGAAGTCCCGGACAAGCCAGTCCACGGCGCCCACCCAGTAGATGCCTTTTTTTATTTCGTAAACCTGCACTTATATCACCTCCTTAATCGTCCGTAGGCTCGAACTGGTCCTTGGGCGCCCCGCATATGGGGCAGCTCCAGTCCGCAGGAAGGTCCTCGAACTTAGTCCCAGGAGATACACCGTTCTCGGGATCGCCGGCCTCGGGATCATAGACATATCCGCATACCATGCACTTGTATTTCTGCATATCCAGGCCCTCCTTTCTACTCTCCGCCCTTTGGGATGGGAATGGGCATCGGTCTCTGTCCCAGCTCCTTGTCCACCAGGAAGAGCCCCTTGTCCCCCGCCAATTTGAGCTGCTCCACGACACCGCTTGCAGATGCCTCTTCTTCCACCTGCTCGCTCACAAACCACTGAAGAAATATCTGGGTGGCGTGGTCGCGCTCCTCCAAGGCCAGGTCCATGAGGCCGTTGATGAGCTTGGTGACGTGCTGTTCGTGTTCGTACGCGTGCTCGAAAACGGCAAGAGGAGAATCCCAGTCAGAGGGAGGCGCCTCTATGGCTTCGAGAACGGCCCTTCCTCCCCTCTCGTTCACGAAGTCGAAGATCTTCATTGCGTGGATCATCTCTTCCTGGGCCTGGGCCTTCATGTAGTGGGCCCCCCCAGCCAGCCCCTTCGACTCGAGATAGGAGGACATGGATAGATAGAGATAGGCAGAGTACATCTCCCAGTTGACCTGCTTGTTCAGCGCTGCTTCCATCTTCTCGCTCAACATGGCTCTACCCCTTCCAGAGTCCGTGGAGGTTGCAATACTCGCGGGCCGTCACCTCGGAGGCGTCTATGCAGAAGAAGGCCTCGGGCGCCATCCCAGGGGAAAGGAACTCCCTGTAAGCCTTGCCGTCGGCGATGAGCTCGATCCACTCTATGTAGTGCTTCTCTTCCATTGGATGGGCCACACTGCCCACCTTCACCTTGAAGCCGCCCTCAACCTTCTCTATCACCGGCACATGCTTTTCCTGGGCGGCATCGACGGAGTTCTCCTCCATAAGCTTCATGGGCTGGCCGCAGCACACGAGCTCCCCAACTCCGGTATGGACCATCTCCACCATGTTGCCGCAAACCTCACACTTATAGATTTCCAAGCGCTTAGTCATGTCTCCTCCTTTTCTGCAGCAGTCCGCTACTCCACCTCTATGACGGCAGATGCGGTGTTAACGAGCAATGGCCTGTACTCCTCTTCTGGAAGGCCGAGGTACTTGCCCACTGAATCGGGCACCTGACTAAAGAAGAGGTTGGCCTTTATCGTAAGCTCACCCTTGGGCAGGTCTTCAGGAACGGTCCAGGTGTAGGTCTCTATCTTGGACTCCCTGGGACCGATCCGGTAATCGACCACCTCATTGTCAGCGGTGTACCACTGGCAGATGGTCATCCTGCCCTTTGGATCGAAAAAGGGTTTTCTGAAGATCCTGGCGCCATCTGGCACCGATCCGTCCCTGGGAATACCCTTGAACCCCTTCTCGCCCATGATCTCGCCCATAGCCTGATAAGCCAGGGCCTTGCTGTCGGCGATGGTGAACTCCTCGCCCTTGAATCCCTTCCTGTCAACCTTGAGGAAATAGCTCTTGCCGTTCTCGTCTATGGCCCAGACCTCCAGCCACAACATCCGCTCCTCGGAAGAGCCACTTGGGATCATGTGGCCGACCTTGCCGTTGAATAGCTGGACAGATAGCTCCAGCTTTCTGCCTGGAACGGCCTTGGCGCTCTTCAAGTAGAGAGCCAGGTCCACGGCGCCGGCGAGCTTGGAGGCCTCATGGGAGCCGTGAAAGACGTGGTGGGCCACATCGCTCCTCTTCTTTGCACCGATTGCCGCCTTGCCCTCGTAACGGTACATATGGCAATCCTGGCAGCGGACGCCCTCCTTGGCGTAAGGCCCTGCCTTCCACTCCCGATAAGTGGACTTGACCCAGGCGCCATATGGGCTCTGCTCATCGTGACAGGTGGCGCACAGCTCTGGGCTCCTGAGAAAGGCGGAATAGACGGCCTTGTGGCCCCTGGGCCTGGCGTCCTTGCGAGGCGCCTGCTTGGTCTTCCCAGGCTCTATCACGAAACTGAAGTTGAAGGGCTCCTTCTCGGTCGAACCAGTGATCGAGTGGCAGACCTCGCAGCTAACCCCTTCATTGGCCCTGGTTCCGGCCGCTGCCTGTTTTGGAGGGATGTCACCGGAAAGGAAGGCCAGGGGGGAATGACAGCCTATGCATCCAGCCTTCACTCCAGCCACTTTGTCGAGCTGCCCTGCCTGGACCAGGGCGAGCTTAAAGTACTCGGCCTGGTCCCATTCATGGACGAACGACTGCGCCATCATGCTCTGGCTCCACTCCCTGTAAATATCCCGGTGGCATCCCTTGCAGGAGGTGGGTTTCTTAAACTGCTCGTATTTGTGGCTTCCCATCTCCGCAGCATTCAACGGAGAGGAGGGCAGCAGAAGCGCTGCAACGGCGCACATGAGCATAAATCCATTGGCTATCCTCATGACCGCCTCCTACTTGGCGTGCTTTGCGAGATATTCTGCCACGCCCTCGGCGGTGGGCTTCATGGCCTCTTCACCGGGCTTCCAGTTGGCAGGACACACCTCGCCGTGCTCCTCGTGGAACTGGAGGGCGTCCAGGATCCTCAATGCCTCGTCAACGCTCCTGCCAAGCGGGAGATCGTTGACCAGCTCGTGACGCACGATACCATCACGGTCTATGAGAAAGAGACCTCTCAAGGAGATGCCGGCATCGAGCAAGACTCCGTAGGCCTTGGAGATCTCTTTGGAGAGATCGGCAACCATAGGAAACTGGACGTTGCCTATACCCCCCTTCTCCACCGGCGTCTGCTTCCAGGCGAAGTGGGTGAACTGGGAATCTACGGACACCGCTATGACCTCGCAGTTCCTCTTCTTGAACTCGTCGAGCTTCTTGTCGAATGCGAGGATCTCTGAAGGGCAGACGAAGGTGAAGTCCAAGGGATAGAAGAACAGGCAGACATACTTCCCTTTATATGAGGAAAGGGTGAAGTCCTCTTTGAAGCTGTTGTCCGGCATTACCGCGGTTGCAGTGAAATCAGGGGCCTGTTTGGTTACCAGGGTGCACATGGTTGAATACCTCCTAAAATCTGTAAGTTTCTTTTTTGTCTTTGATTACCAATTTTCACAAACCAGTTCGAAGTGGGCCTGCTTATGGGCGCAGGCAGGGCAGAGCTCCGGGGCCTCCTCACCCTCGTGGATATATCCGCAGTTGCGGCACCTCCACACCACCTTCGAGTCCTTCTTGAAGACCCTGCCCTCCTTGATGTTCTTGGCCAAGGCCCTGTACCTCTTCTCGTGGAACTGCTCGGCCACCGCGATGGCCTCGAACGCATCGGCTATTTCGTCAAAGCCTTCCTCCCGAGCCACTTTTGCGAAGGAAGGATACATATCTGAATGTTCGTACCTCTCGCCGTCGGCCGCGGCGATGAGGTTGTCCACGGTGTCTCCGATGATGCCTGCAGGGAAGGAGGCCGAGACCTCGGCCTCGCCGCCTTCCAAGAACTTGAAAAGCCGTTTGGCGTGTTCCTTTTCCTGATTTGCCGTCTCTTCGAAGATGGCTGCTATCTGGACATAGCCCTCCTTCTTGGCCTTGCTGGCATAATAGGTGTAACGGTTCCTGGCCTGGGACTCACCTGCAAAGGCCGTGATGAGATTCTTCTCAGTCTTGCTTCCCTTCAGACTCTTCATGGCTAAGCTCCCTCCTTCAAGGCCGCCTTTCCATCGGTCGTGACTGCGTATTTGCATCTGGCCGGGCTCTCCACATACCCCTTGCTCTTAAGACTCCTGATCCGGCAACTGACTTGATTGCTGGTCAACCCTGTGGCGCCAGCTATTTCCTTGGTAGATAGCGGCTCATCGCTGTTGGCGATGGCCTCCAGGACCTTCTTCTGCTCATCGGTCAGTCCGCTTCCGCACTTGCTCTTACAGCAACCCATTTTCGCACCTCCTCACTTCAGGATTCGCTTCTTAGTCATTATGAAACAGCTCGCTTCCAAAGGAAAGCGCAATCTCTCCCTCTGCATTTACGAGTTATGCAACAAGATAATTTTGGATTAATTCCCGGAACCGGGAACCATCTAATGTGCGTTTGAACGGGAAGCCCGCGCCTCTTTTTCGCAGTCTGGACAGATGCCGGAGAAATCTACCTTTACGTCCATGACACGAAAACCATGCCTGCTGCGCTCAGGCATCTTGATCTCAAACTCGCTGTCCTCGGCCATATCAACGTCGTCCACCCTTCCACAGTGGAGACAGCGAATATGGTGATGCCGCTCGGGATTGCCGTCGTACCTCTTCTGCCGGCCCGCAGTCTCGATCTTCTGAATGATCCCCAGATCGGAGAGGATCTCAAGATTGCGGTAGACAGTAGCCAAGCTCACCCTGGGCAAACGCCGCCTGACGCGCTCATACAGCTCGTCTGCGGTTGGATGGGTCGGATTGGCGCACAGCTCCTCCAAGATGATCTCCCTCTGGTGGGTTTTGCGTAGCTGTTTCATGACCACTCCTTTTTAATAAAAATTATTACTCTTAGATAACCAACCGACCAACCTATGTCAAGACCTTTTAGAAAAAAAAATGAATATCAAGTTAGTTAATCTGAAAGATAAAATACATGAAATAGATAAGCTATCAAGTGTTAGCA
>WFVQ01000191.1 GCA_015491585.1 Deltaproteobacteria bacterium | reverse complement strand
GAAATCGTTGAAGATGGGGCAGGAGGGGAGCGCCATAGTACCGGTGCGCTTAGAACGCGACAGCACCTTCAAGTTCAGGTGCGGGCCTGGCGTCCCCTGCTTTACGGCCTGCTGCCGCAACATGAACATCATCCTGACGCCCTACGATATTATAAGGATGAAGAACAGGCTGGGCCTCACCTCAGACATGTTCCTCAGGCTCTATGCCGAGCCCGAGATACTGGGCCAGACCATGATACCGGTGGCCCGCCTGAAGATGCTGGAAGAGAAGGATGGACAGTGTCCCTTCGTCACCCCGGAAGGCTGCCAGATCTACACCGACCGCCCGGTTAGCTGCCGCTACTACCCCATTGGGATAGCCAGCCTCATCCAGGTGGAAAAGACCTCGGGCGAGGAGGAGGAATTCTTCTTCCTGGTCAAAGAGCCCCACTGCAAGGGTTTCGAGGAGCCTGTGGAGTGGACCGTAGATTCGTGGAGGGCGGATCAGGAGGCAGACCTGTACGACTCCATGAACAGGGGATGGATGGAGCTCCTGCTCAGGAAGCGCTCGTTCGGGGAGGAGACCGAGATGCCTCCCAGGGCCAGGGAGCTCTTCTACATGGTCACGACCAATATGGAGCGTTTCCGGGAATACGTCTTCGGCAGCCGCTTCCTCGACACCTATATAGTTGACAAGAAGGTGCTGCGAAAGATCAGGGACGACGACGTGGAACTCATGCAGTTCGGGTTCGAATACCTCAAGCACGCCATTTTCGGCGCTGAGTCGGAGGTCATCGAGCTCAAGAAAGAGATCCTCGACAAGACCGTTAAACAGATCATCAAGAGGCGCAAGAAAAGGGCGAGGAAGCTGGCCAAGCTAAGGAAAGGCAAGAGATAGCGAGGCCCTGGATGCGCCTGGAGCTGAAGGAGATAACCTTTTCATACGCAGGCGCCCCATCCCACCTCTTCGATTCCCTGTCGCTGGTCATCCAGGGACCGGGGTTCTTTTCACTCTTCGGCCTGTCAGGGTGCGGCAAATCCACGCTTTCGCACATCATCTCGGGCATGACGCCTCCTGACTCGGGCGAGGTGACCGGAGACGGGGGGATCGTCCTCTACGCCCATGCGGGCGAACGTTTTCCGGCATGGGTGTCCATTGGAGACCACCTCAGACGGGTGTCGCCTCCACAAGATTTCCACATGCTCAGATCCCTCATGGAGCTCATGGGCCTCACAGAGGTCGAGGACCACAGATTTCCCGACCTCTCAATGGGCCAGAAGAACCGGGCAAACCTGCTCCGCTACCTCATGCAGAGATTCGACCTCCTGGTGATGGACGAGGTCCTGGCAAACGTGGACGAACCGTCCAGAGAGCGGATCATCTCCGCCCTGAAGGAGAGATTTCCAGACCGCACTTTCCTATACGTCAGCCACAACGTCTCCGAGGTGGCCTTCTTCTCCAGATCCATCTGGGTCTTTCCGGCAGGAGAAGGCCCTGTCACCGGCCTCGTAGAGATAGGGGGCATGGATGGACGCGGGAGCGCCGCATCGGCAGGCGGGGACGTGGCCGCGCTTGGCCACCGGATAGTCGCGGCCTGCACGGGGGTAGAGCGGTGACCTCCCCTGCAAAGCGGATATTGCAATTTATCGCGATCTACTGCGGCGCCCTCGCTCTCCTGTGGGGTGCCAAATACCTCCTTCACATGTCCGACTACCTGGTCCCTCCGCCCCTCGAGGTGCTCAGGTATGCCACGGGCCATGCAGGAGAGCAATTTCTGGCCATGCTCGACACCGCCAGGGTGGCGGTCTCCGGCCACCTGGTGGCCATCGCCCTCGCGCTTGCAGTAGGAGCAGTGGCGAGGGGGCGCGGAACAGGGGCCGGGCTCGTGCGGACGGCGGCATACAATCTCCAGGCATATCCTGTGGTGGCGCTGGCCCCCATAATCTTCCTGTTCCTGGGAGACGGCTTCGCCGCCAGGCTCGCCATAGCAACGCTTATATCCTACTTTCCCTTGCTTCTGAGCTTCATCGGCATCTTCTCCTCGCCGGTGGAGGAGGTGGAGCACTTCTTCAGGATCACCGGCAGGATGACCGCGCGCATGGAGCTCACCATCCGCCTCCTCGAAAACCGGGGCAAGGTGGCCACGGTGGTGACGGGCACAGGAACACTGAGCATGGTGGGCGCCATCGTAGGCGAGTTCCTCTCCACCTCCCAGGGGATCGGCTATCTGATACGCAAGGCCCTATATCAGAACGATCTATCGGCAATACTTGTGGCCCTCCTCCTCATAGGACTCTTCTCATCGCTCTACGTGGCCGTAGTCGAGGAAGGAGGAAGACGGCTCCTGGCTCCTTGGAGGTGATCCGTGGGAAGGCTGCTCAAGACCCTGATCTCTCTACTCTGCATGCTCTCTCTCACATCCTGTTCCGGTGGCGGGACAGACGGCAACGGAACTGAACCGGTGAGGCTGAGGCTCAAATGGCTCTACAACGCCTCTTTCGCCGGCGAGATCTGGGGAGTGGAGACGGGCCTGTTCCACAGGGAGGGCCTGGCCGTGTCGCTCTTGGAAGGCGGACCGGAGCAGGATGCGATCAAGGACCTGGAGCTGGGAAGGGCCGAGTTCGGCATAGCCTCTGGCGACCAAGTCATAAGGGCCGCCTCCAAAGGGGCGGAAGTCGTGGTTCTGGCCCAGGTCTTCCAGAGGAATCCACTGCGCTGGATCTATTCCAGAAAGAGGCTAGGCTATCTGCGGCCAGAGGGGCTGGCAGGGCTGACAGTGGGAGTGACATTCGGAGGCAACGACGAAGCCATATTCGCCGCCCTGCTGAACCGCGCCAGCCTGCCCGCCGGAAGAGTGAAGATCTACGGCGTCCACTACGACTTCTCGCCTTTTTGGAAGGGGCAGGTGGACCTCTGGCCGGTCTACTACAACACCCAGGGCATCGTCATAGCCGACAAGATGAGGAGGAACGGAGACGAACCCGGTTTCCTCGACCCGGACCGCTGGGGCGTGAGATTCGTGGCGAACTCCCTGGTCACCTCAAGGAGGCTCGCGGAGGAGAAGCCGGAGCTGGTCCGCCGTTTCACCAGGGCATTCGTGAAGGCATGGAGGGAGGCCATGGACGAGGCCAACGCGGAACGGCTCGGCTCCATCCTCGCCAAATACGAAAAGGGGGTTTCGCCGCGGCTCATAGCCCGGCAGATAGAGGCCACCAGGGAGCTGGTGGCTCCAAGGAGCGGAAAAGGATGGTGCGAGGTGGACAGGGATGCCTGGCGCCAGACCCTGGAGAGCATGTCCGCTGCGGGCCTGGTCAAGGCTGGGATCGGCCTGGATGGCCTTCTGGCACCAGCTCTTCCTTGAGCATGCAGCACGCCACCTTGAAGGCAGGGGAGCCGTCGCGGCGGTACTCGATGTTGCCCGGATGAAGCAGCTTGTTGAGCACGCACCCCTCCGGGATGGTGAGCGAGAAGAGCTCCATCTCGGTTATGGGCGGACGCCGGACCAGTCCTTCTTGCGAAAACTCGTATGCGTGCAGGGGATAGTCCTCGCACAATGGACAGGTGTATACGCGCCCGTTGGGAAACACGAAGTAGTTCTCGGCCACCACGCCAGCGCACTGAAACTCCTCTTCCTGACCCAGAAACACCTTGGGATACGTAACCCACATGCCGGCCTCGGCTGCGCTGCGTGCAGAGGCCGGCACCACCAAATCCCACTCCTCCCTCGACAACTGCAGGGATGTCTCACCGCCCTCTCCGGCCCTGCCTCTCAGCCCAACCACCTGGATAAAAAACCTGGTCACCCCCAACCTCTGGAGCAGGGGCACCATCCCAGGGAGATGGCGGACGTTCAGCCGGTTGGCGGTGAAGATGACACTAACCGGGAATCCCATCTCCACGGCCCTGGATATATTGGTCACCACGGTGTCGAAGACGCCTTTTCCCCTGATTGGGTCGTTCACCGCAGGCGAGGGGCCATCGAGGCTGAAGCTCAGGTTGTCCACCATCTCCGGCGGCACCTTTCTCAAGAAGTCATTGAACAGGAAGCCGTTGGAATCCACGGTGATGGAGCGGTAACCCAGCTCTCTGGCGAAGGATATAAACCGCGGAAGGTCGGGATGGAGGGTGGGCTCGCCCCCCAGCAGAACCAGGTTGGTGGAGGCAGCGATGCTGTTGCCAGCCATCTCCCCATCCTTGAAGGAGCGCGACGCGAACAGGGCCAGCAGGGAATGGACGGCCTCGGCATCCATGACGCCGGTCCCGTGCTGGCCGGGATTGATGTAACAGTGCCGGCACCGGAGATTGCACCTGGTCAGCAGGTGGACGAAGAGGTTCCTCGTGTCCTGCCTGAATGCCACCGTCCTGGTCACAACAGAGCTCATTCGCACCTCAAGGTATATTTACACAGCAGGCTGTCCCGCCAGTAGGACGATCCTCCCTGGAAGAAGCGCCTGAAAAGGGCCAGGCTCTCGTCCCGCAGGACCCCTCCCACCACATCCGCGCCGGAATAGAAGGTTCCTGCCCCCGTCCCTGCATGGGAACGGACCGCCCATGCGTCGAGGCCGCAGGCGCCGCCCATGATGTCCTCGTAGGCGAAGACGATCCTCTTCACCCCGGCAAGCAGGGCGGCCCCGAGACACATGAGGCACGGCTCCAAGGTGGAGTAGAGGCAGAGGTCACCAGGCGGGGCGCAATCTCCATGCCGCTGCCCCCAGTCCCTGAGGGCCACCATCTCAGCATGATCCAGCTCTCCCCCGGCCATGTGTCCGCTGTTCCTGCGCCGGCCGCGGCCAACCACCTCGTCTCCGGCCACCAGCACGGCACCCACCGGGAACTCCCCCTCGTCCAGGGCCTCCTTGGCCAGCCGCAGGGCCTCTTTCATCCACCTTGCGTCCGCCGAGCCTCTCTCGTCAACCACTTCTTAATCCCTTCCTCAAGCACAAAGGCCGCATCCACTTCCCTTCCTATCCCGGCCTGGAGCCTGTGGAGCGCCTCGGCAGAAAGGCGGCCTTGCAGCCGCTTGCAGAGATAATTGACGCAAATGGTATGGCGCGCCAGGATGGAACAGCCCCTATCTCCCAGGAAGAAACAGCCTTCGGGATCGCGCCGCTCTCCGGGCAGTTCGGCGCCCAGCAGCAGGTTGACCAGCAGCAGGACCGCGTCGAACCTGTCCTCTATTCCCGCTCCGCAACAGCTGCCTCCATCCTCAGTAGCGCATACCGTGCATTCGGCCACTACTCCTG
>WFVQ01000190.1 GCA_015491585.1 Deltaproteobacteria bacterium | reverse complement strand
GAAGGCCCTGGGATCGAGCGTCCGGCCGTCTCATTCTCCGGCTTCAGGCGTGTGGTATTGCCCCTCTCAAAGGAGGTGCTGGCCTCCTTGAAGGCGGGAGAGTGGCTCCTGCTCTCCGGGTCTCTCCTGACCGCCAGGGACCAGACCCACCGGCTCCTGGCCCAGATGATAAGGGAGGGCCGCAGACTTCCAGTGGATCTCAGGGGCCAGCTCATCTACTATGTGGGCCCATCTCCTGCCCCTCCTGGCATGGCCGTGGGATCGGCAGGACCCACCACCAGTTACCGGATGGATGCCTTCACTCCCTTGCTGCTGGAACGAGGCGTCGCCGCCACTATGGGCAAAGGGCAGAGGGGAGACGAAGTGAGAAAGGCCATGCTCGATCACGGGGCCGTTTATCTCGCCACCCTGGGCGGGGCAGGGGCATTCCTCGCCAGGCGCATAAAGTCGTGCCAGCCGGTGGCCTTTGAAGAGCTCGGTCCAGAGGCGCTGTTCCAGATGGAGGTGGAGGAGTTTCCGGCAGTGGTAATAAACGACCTGGATGGAAACGACTACTACGATATGGTCAGAAAGAGAGTGGGATAGAGATCTTCACCGCGGTTCCCCGCCCTTCCTCTGATTCCACCGAGATCTCTCCTCCCCACGATATGACGATGTTGTGGACGATGGATAGTCCCAGGCCGGTGCCATCCTTCCTCGTGGTGAAGAAGGGATCGAAGATCCGGTCCCTCAGCTCCTTGGGTATCCCCCTGCCGTTGTCCTCGATTGAGAGTTCGAGCCTGTCGCCATCCATGCTTCCTCTCACCACTATCCTGCCGCCGGTCTCCTCTACGGCCTGGAAGGCGTTGAGAAGGCAGTTGTGGACCACCTGGCGGAACTGGGTCCGGTCCAGGGACGCCTCCAGGGAGGCGTCTATTTCAATCTCCACCTCGGCCTGGGGCAGTCCCTTCCTCTTGCCTATGAGCTCCACCACCCCTTCGATCTCCTCCCTGAGGTTCACCTTGTCGAGCTCTCCTCTGGTGGGCTTGGCGTACTGGAGGAAGTTCTCGGTAAGGCGGCTCAACCTGTTGCACTCCCTCTCCATGAGTTCCAGCAGCTTCTCACCTTGGCTCTCCACAAGCTTCTGCTCTTTCATGAACTGGGCCACGCCGGAGATGGAGGCGAGTGGATTGCGGATCTCGTGGGCCAGCCCGGCAGCCATCTCCCCCAGGGCCACGAGCCGGTCGATACGCTGGTAGTGCGCGGCCTGCCGCCTCTCCTCGGTTATGTCCTGAAAGATTATGCCGTGGCCCAATGGCCCGCCCCCGGCATCCTTGAGTTCGAAGAGAGACATCCCTATTATCCTGCGTTCGCCGTCAGGGCCCTCGAATTCCATCTCCAGTCTCTTGTCCGATGGACTTCCCCCTATGGCCGCCAGGGCCGGCATGACCTCCCTGAGATGGCGTGACAGGGCCTTGGTCCGGGGTGTGCCGGTTATCTTCTCCGCGGCCTTGTTCCACAGTATGACGCGGCCGTCCCTGTCCTCCACCACAATGCCGGCCTCGATACTGTCGGCGAGGTATTGCTGGATCTCCTTGCTCTGCCTCAGGTGTTTGGTGGCGGCTATGAGCTCTTTCTCGGCCGTGGACATCTGCCGCACCAGCTCCCTGCCCAGATAGGCGGTGGCGCTGAATGCGGCCATGTTGAGGAAGAAGGTCTTGGCGAGCTCTGCAGGAGGGATGAGCGGCGGGGGCAAGAGTATGATGATGGTGGCGAAGCTGATGGTAGAGAGGATCGCCCCTACCGTGCCCCCAGTCCTGCCTGCCTGGAGGCATGCCGCGATGATGGAGACCGGATAGAGGAAGACGAACGGGCTGTCTATGCCGCCGGTGACCATTATAGCTACGGTAATGAAGATAGTGTCGAAGACTATCTGGGCGTATCTGAGGATGGCCTTGTACCTGCCGCTCCTGTACCAGACCGCGAAGACCACGGTCATTATCATGGCCCCGGCTATTATGAGGGGGTAGCCATATACCACCAGGGCGTCCTTATGGGTCCTGGAGAAGAAGAGGGTTATGGTGAGGAACAGGACCAGCAGCAGGAGCCTTCCTGCTGCCACCATTATGAAGAGCCTGTCGGTATGCCTGTCATAGGCCATGTTTGTTCAACCGGTACCTGAACGAGCGGAAGTTGATCCCCAGCAGCTTGGCGGCCTCGGTCTTGACTCCTCCGCTCTTTTCGAGCGCCTTGAGAATCAGCGCCTTCTCCACCTCTGCGAGAAAACGGTCGATCTCGAACCCTTCGTCTGGAATCTCCAGGCAACTGAAGTCCATCTTGTGTACCTTGGCGGCCGTCGCAGGCGCCTTGTGGCGTGCCAGCGAGAGGCTCTCGGGCAGGATGAGGTTGCTGCTCGATAGGGCCACGCTTCTCTCTATGATGTTCTCCAGCTCCCGAACGTTTCCTGGGAATGAGTAGTTCAGCAGCGCCTCCATGGCGAACTTGGAGATCCCCTGCACCTCCTTTCCCTGCTCTTTGGAGTATTTGTCCAGGAAGTACTGGACCAGGACCGGGATGTCCTCTGGCCTCTCGCGCAGGGGGGGAATGCCTATGTGGATGACGTTCAGACGGTAGAACAGGTCTTCCCTGAAACGCCCCTCTATGACCTCCTTTTCCAGGTCCCTGTTGGTGGCCGCTATTATGCGCACGTCCACCTTCATCTCCTGGCCCGAGCCCAGCGGCATGAAGCTCTTCTCCTGTACCACGCGCAGCAGTTTAACCTGGAGCATGAGCGGCAGCTCGGCTATCTCGTCCAGGAACAGGGTCCCTTTGTGGGCCACGGCGAAAAGCCCCTTCTTGTCCTGCAGCGCGCCGGTGAAGGCGCCCTTGACATAGCCGAAGAGTTCGCTCTCCAGCAGTGACTCGGGGATGCCGCCGCAGTTGACAGGAACGAAGGGATGGTCCCGTCTCTTGCTCTGCCTGTGTATGGCCTTGGCGACGAGTTCCTTGCCCGTTCCGCTCTCTCCTGTTATGAGGACGCTGCTGTTGCTGGATGCCACCTTGGGGATCAGGGAGAAGATGTTGAGCATGGCCGGGCTCTTGGCCACGATCCCCTCGAAGGAGTGGGGGTGGCCGTCCCTCTCCCTGGAAGACGCCCCGTTCTCGGCCTCTCCTTTGGACTTCTTGGTGGCGTCCAGCCCCTGCTCTATTACCTCCCTGAGTTCGTCGAGCTGGAAGGGCTTGGTGATGTAGTCAAGCGCCCCCTCTTTCATTGCGTCCACTGCGGTCTCGAGGGAGGCGAATGCAGTTATAAGTATGACCGGGATGTCAGGGTCTCTCTGCTTGATCCTGCGAAGCAGATCGACGCCGTCCATCTCCGGCATCCTGATGTCGCTCAGGACCAGTGCGACGTCGTGCTTCTCCAGCAGGGAGAGGGCCTCGTGGCCGTCCTTCGCCACCAGGGGCTTGTATCCCTCCTGGGACAGGAATATCTCCAGGAACTCCCTAAGGCTCTTGTCGTCATCTACGATCAGTATTGTCTCGTACATGTGCCGTGCTCTTATTCGACTTTAACCTACTTATCGTCTATATTCACCGTTTGATGAACGGAGGAACGAGTGGGCTCTGGATACGTAGATTCAAGGGATATAATGGAGAAGATAGAGGGCGCCAGGCGCGCCTGGGCCTCGCTCAAAGG
>WFVQ01000189.1 GCA_015491585.1 Deltaproteobacteria bacterium | reverse complement strand
TATCCGGCACGGGGTCCTCCCCCACGTCAACCATCCCGGGCTGGTCACCATATATCCCCCCTTGGCCCAGTGGCTCTTCTTCCTTGGGGCGCTGATATCCCCCTCACCTTGGGGAATCAAGCTGATCCTGGTGGCACTGGACCTGATCCTGGTGGCGGTGATATGGCGCCTGAGCCCAGAGGGGAGCCCCCTGCCAGCGGCCTACGCCTGGCACCCGCTGCCGGTGGTGGAGATCGGACACTCCGGCCACATAGATGGGAGCATGGCCCTCTTCGCCCTGCTCGCCGTTTTCCTGCTCTGGAAAGAACGGGCGGGATGGAGCGGGCTCTTCCTGGGGCTGTCAGTGGCCACCAAGCTCACCACCCTGGTCTTCGCCCCCTTCATGCTTCTCCAATTGAGGCACCCTTCCGCGGCCTGCCGCTTCCTCCTATGCCTGCTCCTTGGGGTGCTGATCCCATCTCTCTGGTTCTGCGATGGGCTCCTCGAGATGTTCTCCACCCTCACTACCTATCTCCGCCACTGGGAGTTCTCCGGCGCCCTCTATCAACTCCTGAGGAACCGCTGGGGAGGCGAGGCCGCCCGTCTTCTCCTCCTGGGGGCCTTCACCACAGGGATCGCAGCGGTTCCTCTCCTGACCAGGGACCTCTACCAGAGGCTCTCCCTGGCCTTTCTCATATTCCTCGTCACGCAACCCACCCTATACCCCTGGTATGCCCTCCCCTTGGCGGCCCTGGCACCCCTGGCGTGGTGCCCGGGCTCCATGCCCTTCTTGTGGGCCCTTGGGCTCAGCTACGGGGTCCTGCTTCCATACAAGACCTTAGGAGTGTGGCAGGAGTGGACCAGCGCCACCTGGATCATCTTTTTCACAGGGCTCGTGGCCCTGGGGTGGATGGCGGTATCCTGTTCACCTTCGCGCCCTGTGGGCCAGGAAGAGGGCCTCCCGGAGATCCACAACGAGGATGGCGAGCAGCCCGGTTGAGATGAGGGCGAAAAAGAGCATGGTGGGAGGGTAGCCCTGGGCATGTCCAAGGTGGACCGTCAGGAGGCAGTATAGGAGGAGCAGGAGGTCTGCCGCAACCGGGAAGAACTCCCATGAATGGTAAGAGAAGGGGAAACCGGCCTGGGCCTTCCCAACCACACCGGCCTTTGGGGTCCGGCGGAACTCGCCCCCCCTCTTCACCAGCCCGCTGAAGAGGGCCACGGTTATCCTGGGGGCCAGTACGATCCCGGCCAGGGGTATCACCGCCAGGGGTGCCAAGATCCTGACCCCACCCCGGCCGCCCTGGGTGAGATACTCAAGCAGTCCGAAGGAGAGGAAGATGGAGCCGCAGGCGAAGAAGAGCAGCAGAAAGTAGTCTATATGGTGGAAAAACGGAGAGCCCAGGACGCCCATGAGGCTGAGAAATGCCGCCATACCCAACAGCCAGCCGGTGTTGGAGAGGAGGAGCATGGTGGCGTGGAACTTCTTGGAGAAAGACCAGGAAGAGGTCCAGAGGGGCAGGAACATCTTTCTCAACGTCTGCATGCTCCCCTTGGCCCAGCGGGACTGCTGCGCCCTCAAGGCGGAAAGGGTGACCGGAAGCTCCGACTGCACCTCAACCCCATCCAAATAGAGGAACTTCCATCCGAGAAGGGCCGCCCTGAGGCTCAGGTCCAGGTCTTCGGTCACCGTGTCCGGCTGCCATCCACCGGCCTCCTCGATGGCCCGCCTGCGCCACACCCCTGCGGTTCCGTTGAAGTTGAAGAACCAGCCTTGGCTGTCCCTGACCCTCTGTTCCACCATGAAGTGGTATCTCAAGAAGATGGCCTGTATGCGGGTCAGAAGGGAGTAGTCCTCATTGAGAAACCCCCACCTGGCCTGGACCATCCCCACCCTCGGGTCCTGGAAATGGGGGATGGTCCTGAGGAGAAAGTCAGGTCCTGGCACGAAGTCGGCATCGAAGACGGCCACGAACTCCCCCCTGGCCCTGGTGAGCCCCAGGGCCAGGGCACCGGCCTTATAGCCTTGGCGGCCTTCCCTCCTTATTACATGGAAGGGGATCCCCTCCCCCTTCAGCCTTTCAGACACCTCATCCACCACAGAGGCGGTGTCGTCGTCTGAATCGTCCAACACCTGTATCTCAAGCCGGTCCCGCGGCCACCGCAGACCGGCCACCGCATTCAGCAGACGGGCCGCCACATACCTCTCGTTGTAGAGCGGCAGTTGGACCGTGACAAAAGGTGCCTCTTGGAAAGGATGGGACGGCGGAACCGCCTCCTCTCTCCTCATCCGCTTCAGCAAGAGCCACTCCATCAGGAGATAGGCCCTGTAGGCCCCGAAGAGGGAGAGGAGCACCAGGGAGAGGATGTGGACAGTGGTCAGAAGCTGTTCCAGCATGGGAGGGAAAATATAGCAAAAGCTTCCGGAAAAGGGAAATAGCCTTTTTAAATATCATCATAAAATTCTATTAATTTTATCAATTTGACTTATCGGATAAGCCCAATTACACTCCCTTGCCCTAAGAGAATCCCGTGACAGGGGCGAAGCCATGAAGAGTTACCGAACCATATCTTTTTTCGTCCTGCTGTTGTGTCTGATGACGGCCTGGGGCAGAGGTGCATGGGCAGGGGCCTGGCCCATGAAGAAGGGCGGCATGTACAACCGCATCGCCTTCAACTACTATGAGTCCGACAGGATCTATGACGGATCCGGGGATTCCCGGCCCATGCCCAACAGCGGCAGGTTCTACGACCGCAATCTCTCATGGTACGGAGAGTACGGCCTCACCGGCCGCCTGACCCTCATCTCCAGCATCTACTACAAGTGGTTGAGCTACCACGACCGCTATGTCCATAACCGCTCCGAAGGGGTCGGAGATCTGGAGATCGGCGCCAGATACAACCTCGTGAAGAAACCCTTGGTCCTGAGCATCCAGGGCCTGGTGAAATATGGCGAACTCTATGGGAGCGAAGATCCTGAGATAGGAGACGGTCAAAACGACTACGAGGTCAGGATGCTGGCCGGCAAGAGCCTATGGCCCTTTCCCGGCTACGCCGGTATCGAGGTGGGCTACCGGTTCCGCTCCGGCTCCCCCTCCGATGAGGTGAGATACCTGGCGGAGGTAGGGATGAACTTCACCACCAGGCTCTACGGCCGCGTCAAGTTGGACGGTGTCTGGGGCGTGGGCAATGCCGACAGCCACTCCACGCCGCCGTCCCTTCCCCAGGGGAAGGGCGCCACCCTGGAAGACCTGCTCAACGCCTCCCTGGGCACCGGCACCGCCCCATCACCGGGAGATAGCGCCGGGTCACCGGGTGTTTCCAGGCCCATCGCGGCGGGCTCCAACCCCTCGTTGGCGCCGGAGTACGATCTCATAAAGCTCGATATCACCGTGGGTTGCAATATCAACCGCCATCTGGGTCTCGAGGCCCAATACACCCCGGTCATCTACGGGGAAAAGATAGGCAAGGGCTGGACCAGCTCTGTGGCCTTGGTCTACCAGTGGTAGGAGGTTGTGTCCATGAATCCGTTTCCCCTCAACAGATGGCTTATAACAACCCTCTGTCTCCTCCTGCTCCCCTGCTGGTGGGAAGGGCCCTCATTTGGGTGGGACCTCAGCTCATCGGACAGATCGGGCATGTATCCCTGGGACGGGACGCCGGTCTATGAAGAGATAGCAGTGGTGAAACTCCCTTCTATGGAGTTCAACCAGGGCCTGATGGGACTCATGGCCGATACTCCGCTCGCTGAAGCCTTCAGCGTCCCCCTGGAGCTCAGGCCCATCTTCACCGCCTCGGTGGTGGGACTGGTCATGGAGAGGTCCGGCGGTTCCGGCTGGAGCCCCATCAAAGGGGAGCCGAATCCCATCCTCCTTCCTATCTATACGGTACTCTTCCAGCAATTTTCCGGAAACGCATCGAGCAGTGGCACCGTGGCCGGGGAGCTCTCGGCCTACCCCCTGATGATGCCCGATTCCGCAGGCAGCGCGGTGCTCGAACTCAGGAACAGCGGCTTCGAGACCCCATTCCTGGACCAGGATATCCGTTACGCAGTCATGTTTCCCTTCAAGATCGGTTTTTGGGTGGAGGGAGACTACCTGCATGTGGATATCTTGAATCCTGAAGCCATCGCCTTTCTCCTGGTCCAGAACGAAGATGAGAACCGGCGGGAATACCTTATGGACCTGGCTCACCAGGCCAGAGAGGGGCTGGTGGAGGCGGTGTGGGATGCCCTCTCCGCCATATTCCCGGGGGACGATCTCCTGTTCAGGAGGCAACCCTTGCCACCTTATCTGGTTCCCGGCCAGACGGTCTCCGCGCCTCCCTTGGTCGAGATCGGGACGGTTGCTTTTGATCAGGGGGCGGCAGAGGCGATAGATGGCATATTGGCCGCCACGATACCCAATTCTCCCTTTGATATCCGGTTCTTCCAGACCTATGCGGCCTTCGACGGCATTTCAGGGATGATAGAAAAGGCCATAGAGAACCCGGCGGACATGACTACCTGGCTTCCCACTCCCGATGGACAGGTGGCGGACGATGTCATGTTTCTCAATGGAATCACCGCCAATCCCACCAGCGACCTGCCCTTTATCAGGGAGATACTCACCCCCATGTTCGAGAGGACCTTCCTGGTGCCCCGGGGCTCTTCGGTCATCTCCTACAACACCTCGCAGGGAGAAGAGATCATCCTGGTTGACGTGGGAAGCCCCTATTTCGGCCAGATACTCCTGCGCATGGGTGGGCACAGGGCGCCTGGCACCCCCTGTAAGCTGATCGTCTACACGCAGAACGGGCAGACCCGTGTCGCCGCAATCGATCCCACCTTCATGTTCCAGGCCTTCTTCGGAGATACCCATCCCGAAGAGATCACCCAGTGGGAAGGCGCCTTCAACTGGCCCTTCGGCCAGGACCTTGACAGCCTGGGCCTGGAGGCCAGGGAGCTGTTCGTGGCCTACAGTGGCATGGCCCTTTCCCGGATGGAGAGCGCTACAGGCAATGCGGTGGAGCTGTCGCGGGCGGCCCAGGAGGCGGTTCAGGAGGTGTTCTCCAGTGGGCCATGAGAGGGATGGGATCTGGGCCATAATCCCGGCCCTTGACGAAGAGGAGACCATATACACCGTTGTGGCGGGGACCATGCGCCACGTAGGAGGTGTCCTCGTTGTGGACAACGGTTCCAGGGACATGACTCCTCTATTGGCCGAGAGGGCCGGGGCCAGAGTGGTGAGGGAGCCCCGCAGGGGATACGGGGCCGCCTGCCAGAGGGGAATCAGGGTCCTGGCTCCGGTCAATCCCCATGTTGTTGTCTTCATGTCCGGAGACGGCAGCGATGATCCCCATGATATCCCGAAGGTCCTCGCCCCAATACTATTCCACGGCTTCCATATGGCCCTTGGGCGCCGATCATGCCAGGCCCACCAGCCCTTGGCCCAGAGGATGGGCAACCGGTTCATCACATGGGCATCCAGGCGGTTTTTGGGCGCCGGTTTCTCGGACCTGGGCCCGTTGAGGGCCATCCTGTGGAAGGAGCTGATGGCCCTGGAACTGAGGGACCGAGGCTTTGCATGGACCCTGGAGATGCAGCTCAAGGCCTGCAAGAAGGGGCTCAACATCAAGGAGGTCCCGGTCAAAAACAGGCCGAGGCAGGGGGGGCGCCAGAAGATAAGCGGGACCTTTCTGGGGACATGGAGGGCAGGCCGGGATCTCATGTCCTGCCTGGGAAGAGAGATATTGGGGGCATGAATCTCAAAATCGCTGCAATATCGCTGATGGCATTGCTCATGACCTGTTCTTTACTGACAAAAGAGGGATTTTCCTTTCAATGGGACCGTAAACCCCTGGACCTGGATCTAATCCTGCCTTCGGCCCTTGCCGCGGCCAAAGAGGGGTGGATAATTCTGGACTGCCGCCCCAAAGACGAATTCATGAAGGGGCATATTGAGGGGGCCTTCTCCTTCTCGTGGGAAGACTTCACATACACCGACCGATATGGGGTGAGATACCGCACCCTTCCTCCCGACAGGCTGGCCAAGGCCCTGGGGGAGATGGGGATAGACGAGGAGACCCCGGTGGTGGTCTATGGCGATGCCGCTACCAGTTGGGGCGGCGAGGGCTGGGCCGCATGGGTGCTCTCCTGGCTGGGGCACAGGGGGCCCATAAGGCTGCTGGCCGGAGGGCTGAAGGCTTGGGAAGAAGATGGCCTTCCCACAGAGAGAGACCGGCCCCAAGTGCCCGTTCCCAACCCCAAGAGTTACACGGTTCATCTGAGGCGGTGGCTCAACGTCTCTGCATCACATCTGAAAGGGGAGGGGGCCCGGTATCAACTGGTCGATGTCAGGAGCCTCATGGAGTGGCTCAAAGGGAGGATCCCTGGTGCCAGGAGAATCTCATGGAAGGAGTTCTACCAGGGCCGTCTCAGGAAGCCCATTGACCGCCGACGGTTGGCAAAGCTCCTGGCCGAGAAGGGAATAGATCCATCGAGGCCGGTGGTCTACTACTGCACCGGCGGCGTCCGGTCCGGCTACGCCTGGCTGGTCCATATGCTCTCCGGCCTGGGTCCGGCCATAAACTTCGAGGGCGGCATGGAGGAGTGGCAGCGGGCCGACGCCTCCTCAGTGCCACACATCCCGAGGTCAAGCACGCTCACGCCAGAAGAGGCGAGCCCCTGCGCCAGGGCTTCGGCCAAGACAGGGCTCGACAGCCTGACATCACGGCCAATAGCCACGCGCGAGGGGGAGAAACAGGCGGCAAAGGCCCTTCCAATGGAGTAGGCCAAGTCCTCGTCGAGTTCATCCGGGACTCGGCCGCGAATGTCATACGGCTTGAAACACGCGAGCCTGCCCCCTACACTACGCATCGCAGCCTCCGCCGTCCGCCCTGCCGTAATCATCCTCCAAGCGGACTATATCATCCTCCTCGAGATATGATCCGCTCTGGACCTCTATCAATTCCAGAGGGATGACCCCTGGATTCTCCAAACGGTGTGGTACTCCCACAGGTATATATGTCGATTGATTTTCACTGAGAAGAAATGTCTCGTCGCCCTTTATAATCTTTGCCGTGCCCCTTACGACTATCCAATGCTCAGCCCTATGATGGTGCATCTGGAGGGAAAGGGCGCACTTTGGCTTCACGACTATGTGCTTCACTTGAAACCGCTCCCCTTGGGACAATTGCTCGTATGAACCCCACGGCCTGTAAACAGTGCGATGCTGCTCTGCCTCCTTGCGGTTTTCCCTCTCTAAATACCGCACGACCTCCTTCACATCCTGAACCCTGTCCTTGCGCGCCACCAGGACCGCATCGCTGGTCTCCACCACCACATGGCCTTCCAGACCAGAGGTTGCTATGAGACGGCCAGAGGAAAAGAGACAGGAATCATGGGTATCATGCATCAATACATCACCCACCACCACGTTGCCGTGATTATCACGCTCCATCACCTCCCACAGGGCGGACCAAGACCCCACATCACTCCACCCAAAATCTGATGGGATAACCACACCTATGGAACTCTTCTCCATTACAGTCTCATCTATTGAACCAGACGGAGACTCCAAAAAGGCTCCCTTCTCCACCCTCAGAAAATCCAAGTCCGCGGACAGTTCCATCATGGCCTTTCCGCACTGTTTGAACATATCCACATTATGGCGCTCCAGCTCTTTCAAAAAGGAATCTGCCCTAAACAGGAAAATTCCTGAATTCCAAAGATATTCGCCGCTCTTCAGATATTCCTGGGCAAGCTCTATCCCGGGTTTCTCCACAAACGCCTCTACTTTGTAGGCACGGAGATCGAATTGGTCCCTGCTCAATCCATCATATGCACCCTCTAGCTCTTCCCCATACTTTATATAGCCATATCCAGTCTCAGGCCGATTGGGCACAATCCCAAAGGTGACCAGCCCTCCTGCCTGGGCGTAACTGATCCCATACCTCATAGTCTCGCCGAATCTTGCAACGTCACGCACCACATGGTCACTGGGCAGCACCAAAAGCACTGCATAAGGATCGATCTTCAATGCATACATCGCCGCAATAGCGGCCGCTGGCGCCGTATTTTTTGCAGCAGGCTCCAGTATTATGGCCTCGGGCCTGGAGCCCATGGCCCGCATCTGCTCCGCCACCAGAAATCTGTGCTCTTCATTGCATACGAGAATTGGAGGCAGCGCTCCATCTATGCTGGAAACCCTGCGCACCGTCTCCTGAAGGAGGGTGGCATCAGCGGAAAGCTGCAAAAATTGTTTAGGATACAACCTCCTGGACAAAGGCCAAAGCCTAGTCCCAGAACCGCCGCAAAGCACTACCGGGATAAACATCTGAAAACCATTTATTTTTAATTATTTCAAGTAAATAGCAAATGCGCCCAATTGAAAACAAACCTCAGGTCACCACAACGACATCCGGCATCACTTTTATACCACCTCCTTTAGAATAAAAAAAACGGATAAGGCCCCTGATTCTGAATCATGACCCTGTTAAGCCCCCAGATTGAACGGTCCCCATTATAAGGC
>WFVQ01000188.1 GCA_015491585.1 Deltaproteobacteria bacterium | reverse complement strand
GGCTACAGGCCCTGGGCGCGCTTCTGCTGACCACTGCGGCCATGCTCCTGGCCCTTCCTCTTCTCATCCCCGGCCTGACGGCCCACAAGATGGCGGCGGCCGCGGTGCTGGTCGGGGCGATTTCAGTGGCAACCGCACCAGGGGCGGTCCTCGCCGTGATCTCAGAGACCAGGGCCCGGGGTCCTTTCACCAATACGCTGCTCGGGGTGGTCGCCCTGGACGACGGCGTGACCCTGGTGTTGTTCGCATTGGCTGCTTCCGTGGCCCGGCTGCTTACCGGGCAGGGCAGCGGCGAGGCCTGGACGGCTGCTTGGGAGATCTGCGGCTCTGTGGCGATGGGGCTGGTGGCCGGATGGGCGGTGAAGCTGATGGGAGCCGGGATATACGACAGGGAGACGCTCCTGATGACGGCATTGGGGACCTTGACCCTGGTGGCTGGGATCTCCCCTGATCTTCACATCTCTCCCATATTGGCCAGCATGGTGGCAGGAGCGTTCATAGTGAATTTCGAAAAACGCCACAACCTCTTCTACGAGGCCCTGGATAGTATCGAGGCCACGGTGTTCGGCCTCTTCTTCGCATTGGCCGGCGCGCACCTGAAACTGAACCTGTTCCTCGACTACTTCGCCCTCTCCATGCTCCTGCTGGTTGCCAGGTTTGCCGGCAAGCAGGCAGGGGTATGGGCGGGGGCGGCGATTTCGTCGCCCTCCTCCGCTGTCAGGAGATACCTGGGAATCGGCTTGTTCCCCCAGGCCGGGGTGACCGTGGGGCTGGTGCTCCTGGCCGAAGGTTATCTTCCTGGAGAGATGGGCGGGGTGGTGGTCAGTTTCGTGGTCGGCGCGGTGGTTATCAATGAGCTGATATCTCCTCCGCTGTTGAAGCTGTGCCTTCGCCTGGCAGGAGAGACGGAGGTGTGACCATGCCGTGCAGGGACATCAGGATCGCTGACGTGCTCGGAGAGTTCCCCAGGCATCCCTGCCTGATCCTCGGCCGCGACGATCCCCTGGAGGGATTGGCGGCCCAGGTTCAGGAGATGCCGGAGCTCAGGAACATATACGTGGTGGACGGGAAAGGGCGGCTCTCGGGCCATATCTCTCTGGGGCGCCTGATACGCTACCTTACAGCGGTATGGCGCCGCGCCCCCGTCCACTATCACGACCTGCTGGAATACGTCTCATTCTCCAAGGTGTCTGACCTCATGGACGAGGACGTGATCTATGCCTTCGAGGACGACATGGTGGAGCCTATGCTCCACAGGATGGTGGACAGGGATATCAAGGAGATGCCGGTGGTGGACAGGGAGCGGCGCATAGTCGCCAATATAAGCATCCTCGACCTGTGGCGGGTTGCCACCTCCGGGTATCCCAAGGGCCGGGGGGCAGGCTCATGATAGGAACAGGGATACGTCTCCCTTACCCTCTCTCAATATCTCCGGCTCGTCGTCTATGAGGGATACGACACTGGAGGGCTCTGGGGGAATGACCCCGGAGTCTATTATGACCGCCACCTGCCTTCCCAACTCATCGGCGATCTCCCAGGGCTCCGCCATCACCTCCCCCCTGTGGTCGGTGGCCGAGGTGCTAAGGAGGGGATTGCCTAACATCTCGCTGAGCAACTGGCATATCTGGTGGTCCGGCACCCTGATACCCACGGTCTTCCGTTTGGTGAGCATCATCTTGGGCACCGCCCTGGTGCCCTCCAGCACGAAGGTGTAGGGGCCTGGCAGGAACCGTTTCAGCACCCGGTAGGCGTAGTCGGTTACCCTGGCAAACCGGCTTATGCCGGCGAGGTCCGGACAGATGAAGCTGAAAGGCGTGGAGCGCGGCACCTGCTTGATCTGATAGATCCGCTCTATGGCCCTCTTGTTGAATATGTCGCATCCCAGTCCGTAACAGGTGTCCGTGGGATAGACTATCACCTCTCCCCTCCTCAGGGCCTCCACCGCCTGTTCCAGGCGTCTGGTCTTGGGCCTCAAGGGATCTATCTCCAGCAGCATCTCTCCCTCCTCCTGGTCGTAGCAGTGGTCCTTTTACCCCGAATCCCGCCGTTCCGCCACGTTTCAGACGCTGCCACCGCCTTCCCGCAGCCCCAGGATTGACAAATGGGTGATTGTTCAGGTACCAATGTGAATTCCAACTGCTCTTTTTATACCCATTGGATCAGCCAGGTTTTGAAACCATATCTTTGAAGGGAGGTATTTCCATGCAACTCGATCCAACCAAGATGAAGGACTGGCAGATTGCCGAGGCGGCCGAAGAACAGATGAAGACCGTCTATCAGCTCGGCGACGAGATGGGGCTGGAGAAGGAGGAACTCCTGCCCTATGGCCACTATGTGGCAAAGATCGACTACGCCAAGGTGATGGAGAGGCTCAAGGACAGGCCCGACGGCAAGTACATCGACGTCACCGCCATCACCCCCACCCCCCTCGGCGAAGGGAAAAGCACCTGCGCCGTCGGCCTCATGGAGGGGCTTGGCAAGAGGGGGAAAAATGTTGTGGGCGCCTTGAGGCAGCCGTCTGGCGGCCCCACTTTTAACATCAAGGGCAGCGCCGCTGGTGGAGGCCTTGCACAGGTTATTCCGCTCTCCAAGTTCTCCCTCGGCCTCACCGGTGACATCAATGCCATCATGAACGCCCACAACTTGGGCATGGTGGCCCTCACCGCCAGGATGCAGCACGAGTCCAACTATACCGACGAACAGTTGGCGCAGCGCGGGCTCAAGAGGCTGGACATCCATCCCAAGAGCGTGGAGTTCCGCTGGATCATAGATTTCTGCGCCCAGGCCCTCAGGAACATCACCATCGGTATCGGCGGCCGCATGGACGGCTTCACCATGCAGAGCGGCTTTAACATTGCGGTGAGTTCCGAGATCATGGCGATCCTGGCCATAGCCACCGACCTCAAGGACCTGAGGGAGCGTATCGGCAAGATCGTCGTGGCCTACGACAAGACCGGCAAGCCCATCACCACCGAGGACCTCGAGGTGGCCGGGGCTATGACTGCATGGATGGTCGAGGCGGTAAACCCCAATCTGATGCAGACCATCGAGGGGCAGCCCTGCCTCATCCACGCCGGTCCCTTTGCGAACATAGCAATCGGCCAGTCCTCCGTGATCGCCGACAAGGTGGGTCTCAAGCTGGGCGACTATCTGGTGACCGAGAGCGGATTCGGTGCCGACATCGGGTTCGAGAAATTCTGGAACCTCAAGTGCCGTTTCAGCGGTCTCAAGCCCCACTGCGCCGTGGTCGTGGCCACCATCAGGGCACTCAAGTGTCACGGCGGCGCCCCGATTCCTCGTCCAGGCCGGCCCATGCCTCCCGAATACAACGAGGAGAACGTGGAGTGGGTGGAGAACGGCTGCGTCAACCTCATCCACCATATCGAGACCGTTAAGAAGGCCGGTATCAATCCTGTGGTGTGCATCAATGCCTTCTATACCGATACCAAGAACGAGATCGAGGCCGTCCGCAGGCTTTGTGAGCAGGCAGGCGCCAGGGTGGCTGTATCCGAGCACTGGCTCAAGGGTGGCGACGGGGCCCTCGAGTTTGCCGATGCGGTCATCGATGCCTGTGAGGAGGAGAACGAGTTCAAGTTCCTTTACGACCTCGACATGCCGCTGCGCCAGAGGATCGAGCTCATCACCAAGGAGGTCTATGGAGGAGACGGCGTGACTTACAGCCCCGAGGCCGTGGCCAAGGCCGAGCGCATTGAGAAAGATCCAGAGCTCTCCAAGCTGGGCACCTGCATGGTCAAGACCCATCTCAGCCTCTCCGACAATCCAAACCTCAAGGGCGCCCCCAAGGGATGGAAGCTACACGTCAGGGACATCCTCACTTACAAGGGCGCCGGGTTTGTTGTTCCGGTGGCAGGGACCATCAGCCTCATGCCCGGCACCGGTTCTGATCCCGCCTACAGGCGTATCGACGTGGACGTCGAGACCGGAAAGGTCAAGGGTCTGTTCTAAGAACTTTCTGGTGGGGAGAAATGCTCGCCCCTGGGGAGAAATTCCCCAGGGGCTTTTTTGTGTTACAAAAATAACTCTGGTGACACGAATATGGTTGAAAAAGGGCGTCAAATCGGTGCCTTGCGCGCTGGTGCCTGGGCCTCTCCATCTTTGGGGCCGGGCACGCCTCTTGCTAAAGGAGTGATGGTTTCGGACGGCCCCCTGGCG